>CAZECZ010000075.1:0-20351 GCA_964510815.1 uncultured Aestuariivirga sp. | reverse complement strand
AGCCCGCGGGCCTGCCATCCACCCCATCCGAGCTCACCGTCATGAGCAGGACCCCATCAGGGGCAGACGAGCATCGTCATAGGACATTATTCTAATGTCGTCAAGGATTATTTCCCTAACACATCTTCACCGCCGTTCCTCTCTGCCGCTCCGGGTGCGGCTTTCACCGCCGGGTGTCGGCAGAGCGTTTGAGACTTGCCCTGCATTCAAGGAACGGGCCACGTGACCTTGTCCGCAACTTCCGGTGAGGTGGCCGGCCCGCTGCCCTGCTGTTCATCGGAACCTGCAACACAGCGCGTGCGAGCAACAAACCGAGAGCGTGCGGCTCCTGCTCAGAAATTCGCCTCTTGGTTGTGTCATGGATTCTTTTCTTGATCTCGGGTCTGCCTGACTGCACTCTCCGTCCGGGCCAAAGGAAGGGAAACACGCACCAACGTCCACGATAGCGGCTGGAGGAAGATATGACTGACTTTCTTGACATCTTTCATGGTGGCTTCAGTTTCAACGCCCCCGAACTCGAAGGACAGGAGCTATCTGGCTATCGGCTCAAGACCCTCGACAAGCGTGATGTCGGACATCGGATCGATTTCACCCTCAACGGTGTTGTATCTTCGACAGTGCTGTATCCAAGCGCCGGCATGACAGGCAGCTTCGATGTGATGATCTCTCAGCCGCTGTCGCACATGAGTCTTGGTTTCTCTTCACCGAACTCGACGAATGGCACGATCAACGTGTCCTACTACCTCGGCAGCGGAGCATTGCTCAGAACCGATCAAGTCACACTCAACTTTCAAGGACTGGGATTGAGCTTCATCGACACCCAGGGCGAAAACATGATCACCCGGGTGACGATCGAGCCGGGAACACCGGGCCTCCAGTACGGTATCACCAGCGGCGCAATCTCCATGGACAATTCGGTACAATGGACCAGCGGCGCCGAACGCATGGCCCCCCTGGTGGGTGATACCCGCTGGAAAGGCGACAAGATCTATTTTTCGTTCATGACGGACCAGTCCAATCTCGATGGCTATGCAGGCCTCGGCCGGGTTGAGGACCGGATCATGGCATCGAAGGGTGAGCTGAGCGCTGACCAGAAGCAAGCCTTCTTCCTGGCAATGGATGAATTCTCGCACGTCTCGGCGGTGCAATGGGGCTTTAATCCTGACGACACGACGGACCCCGGACAGATTCGCGTCGGCGCGGCCAACCTGCCGCGGAACAAACTCCCCGCAATTTCCTCGGCTCCGGGCATGGAAGGAATTGCAGGCGATATCTTGATCAGCAATAAGTTTGCTGACGTGATGAACGCCGATCAGATCCGGCAGTTGAAGGCCGTGTTCATGGGTGAGTTGGGCGATGCGATTGGTCTGAAGGATGTCACTCGAAATCTCCCAAACCCGTCACACCCCGGGATCGACGGCGCGCGGCACATCGAATATTCCGTTGTCGACGAACAAGGCGCCTACAAGCTGGGCTACGAAGCCTCCACGCTCAGTATCTATGACATCTGGGCCATTCAAAGCCTTTACGGCCCCAACTGGTCCTACCATGGGGATAGCGACAAGTATTATTTCGAACCTGGCCAGAAAATCCTGCAAACGATCTGGGACGGCGGCGGCTTTGATGAAATTTATTTGACCAGCTACTCGATCGATCTCACCTTCAGTCTGGAACCCGGCGCATTGAACGTGCTGTCGGACAGTCAGCTCTACCCCGTCATCGATGCCAACGGCGTGGAACGCACGGCCGATTACAGTGTCGGTATTGCCTTTGCGCCCAATGGGTCGCACCGCGCCCTGATCGAATATCTCTACAGCGGAAGCGGCAACGATCATCTGCGCGGCAATTTCGGCAACAACAGGATCGTCGGCGGGAGGGGCGATGACGAAATCATCGGTGGCGATGGAGTGGACTTCCTGAATGGTGGAAAGGACGATGACACGCTGTTTGGAGATGACAACAAGGACTATCAGAAGAGCTCAAGCAACGACACGCTGAAGGGTGGCGATGGCAATGACACCCTTTACGGCGGCGCCGGCGAAAACAGGCTTTTCGGCGGGCGCGGTGCCGACACCTTCCGGGAACTGGAACCGGACATCGGCAGGTTCAACACCTATGTCTATGAATCAGAGTTCGACAGCAATTCCTTCGCCTACGACATCATCGAGAGCTTTGCCCCGAAGGATGTCATTGATCTTCACCAGGTGTTGGGTGGAGCCGGCACATTCATCGGAACGGCCGGCTTTTCAGGGGATCATCAGGTCCGCTACACGATCGTGAACGGGAACGCCATTGTCTATGTCAACATTGAAGGCAATCGTCACGACGAAATGAGGATCAAGATCCTCGACCAGCTCTCGTTGAGCGCCGATGATTTCTTCTTCTGACGCGAGCCGCCGAAACATTGATCCGGGAAGGCGGGACTACATCACCTGATAGCCGAATTCTTCCGCCTGCTCGGTGATCCATTCCCAGAAGCTTTCCGAGAAGCCGCGGAAGACGGAGAGGTCGTAGGTGTGCTCGTCCACGCGCGTGAGATGCACGCCGACATGGGCCATCTGGGTGAGCGCCGATGTGCCGACAGGAAAATGATCCGGATGAAGGTCGACCGGCGTCCCCTTGGCGAGAACGTCGCGCGCCTTCGGCCCTGAGACGCGGATGATGACGCGGCCATGACTCTGGTCGCTGACCGAGGCGATGCCGTCGAGCCCCGCCTTGAGCTCGCGGTAAAGCGCGCCTTCGCCGTAGGCATCGGCGATCACGAAATACTGGTCCGGGCCCGCCCATTGCGCGGTGTACGACGCAAGCAGCTTGGCAGTGGCACCGCCCTGCCCTGCCCTGGCGATGACCGTGGCGATGGACAGCGGATGGCGCACGCGAAACGCAACACCGGGCTGGCCCCTGTCGGCGCCAAAGCGGCCCTGGATGGCAACGTCGGCCAGCGGCGACACGCGGGGGAAGGCGATTTCTGACGGTGTCTCAGACATGGAGGCGCTCGTTCTTCTGATCGAAATGCATGGGGTCGCAGATCTCGCCCGGCATGTTGGTGCCGCGCAGCCCGTCCCACACCTGGACGATCTCGCCATGCCGCGCCCGCCCATTGGCAAGCAGGGCGAGGCCGATCCACATGTTGAGCATGGGCGACCATGCCACGGATGTGACATAGCCCTGGTCATTGGCCATCGACGGCCCATCACCGCGGGTCAGCAGATGGGCGCCGGACTTGATGCGGTCGGCGGGATCGACCGGGCGGATGCCGACGACGCACTGGCGGCTCGCGTCGGTCAGGCCTTCGCGCGCCGCCATGAAGCGGCCGACATAGTCCTTCTTCTGCGACATCATCTTGCCGAGGCCCAGGTCGGCGGCGGTCGTCGTGCCATTGAGCTCACCGCCCGCCACATGGCCCTTCTCGATCCGCATGATGGAGAGGGCTTCCACACCATAGGGCACGATGCCGAATTCCTCGCCGGCCTGCATCACCGCGCGGGCCACCATGTTGCCGTAGTCGGCGGGAACCGCCAGCTCATAGGCATGTTCGCCGGAAAACGACAGGCGGAACAGCCGCGCCGGGACGCCGCCCATGACGGTGATCTCCAGGGCCGCCATGTAGGGCGCCGTCTCGTCGTTCAATTCGAGATCATCGACGAGCTTCTGCAAGGTGGCGCGCGACTTCGGCCCCGCCACCGCCATCTGCGCCCACTGCTCGGTGACCGAGACATAGGTGACGTCGAATTCGGGGAACAGCGCCTGGTGGGCGAACTCCATCTGGCTCATGACCTTGGCCGCATTGGCCGTGGTGGTGGTCATCACATAGTGGTCTTCGGCCAGCCGCGAAGTGGTACCGTCGTCATAGACGATGCCGTCTTCGCGGAGCATCAGCCCGTAGCGCGCCTTGCCGGTCTTCAGGGTCGAGAAGGTGTTGCAATAGAGCTTGTCGAGGAAGGCTCCGGCATCTTTTCCTTGCACGTCGATCTTGCCCAGCGTCGAGACATCGCAGATACCGACGCTGGCGCGGGTGGCGAGCACTTCACGCGACGCCGACGCCAGCCAGTCCTCACCTTCTTGCGGGAACCACGACGAGCGCATCCACAGACCCGTTTCGACGAACACCGCGCCCAACTCATCGGCCCAGTCATGCAGCGGCGTCTTGCGCACCGGCTGGAAGTGATGGCCGACGGACGGCCCGGCAAAGGCACCGAAGGCGACCGGCGTGTAATAGGGGCGGAAAGTGGTGGTGCCCACCTGGTCCATGGTCTTGCCGGTGGCTTCGGCGAGGATGGCGATGGCATTGATGTTGCCGAGCTTGCCCTGGTCGGTGGCCATGCCGGCGGTCGTGTACCGCTTGGCGAGCTCGATGTCGCGGTAGCCCTCGCGCGCGGCGAGTGGCAGGTCCTTGGCGGTGGCATCGTTCTGGTAATCGATGAAGGCCTTGCCGTGCGACTCCTTCACCCACCAGAGTGGCGATATGGCGAAGGCCTCGTCGCGGCAGGCGGGAACGGCCAGCCCCTTGCCGTCGAGCGCACCCTTGGCGGCACCATCGGCGAGGCATTCGGACAGAAGCATCTTGCCGGCGGCTGATCCTGCGACCGCGAAATGCGCGCCGACATCCGGCGGCAGGAAGGCGGCCAGATCATCGTTCCATTTGGGCTTCGCACCGCGCTGGCAGACGAGATTGACGATCGGGCTCCAGCCGCCCGACATGGCGACCGCGTCACAAGCGATGTGGGTGTGATCGGTCAGCTCGACGCCGGTGACCCCCTTGCCACCATTTACATCGGCGATCATCCGCCCACGGAGCACCGGTACGCATCCCGCATCGGCCTTGGACTCGGTGCGCGAATCGACGATCACCTCGACATGAACGCCATGGGCCTTCATGTCGCGCGCCGTGCGATAACCCGAGTCGTTGTTGGTGAAGACGACGACCGACTTGCCGACCGCCGCTGCGTAGCGGTTGGCGAAGGTGCGCATGGCGGAGGCCACCATGACGCCTGGAACGTCGTTGCCGCCGAAGGCGATCGGGCGCTCCTCGGCGCCGGCGGCCAGAACCGCCTTCTTGGCGATGATCCGCCAATAGCGCTGGCGGGGTTCGTAAGGAGAAGGCGCCAGCACGTGATCGTTCACACGCTCGACCGCGCCGAAGATGTTGCCGTCATACCAGCCGAAGACGGTGGTGCGCGGCATCAGCGTGACGTTGGGCATGGAGGCCAGTTCGGCAATGACGCCCGCGGCCCACTCATGGCCGGGCTTGCCGTCGATCTCGTCACGCTCGCCCAGCAGCGAGCCGCCAAGGGCTGCTCCTTCGTCGGCCAGGATGACGCGGGCGCCGGAGCGCGCTGCAGCCAATGCCGCCATCAGGCCGGCCGGACCCGAGCCGATGACCAGCATTTCGCAATGGGCATAGGCCTTCTCATACTTGTCCGGGTCCGCCTCCCGCGACGCCGCGCCAAGGCCGGCGGCGCGCCGGATCATCGGCTCGTAGATCTTCTCCCAGAAGCTCTTCGGCCACATGAAGGTCTTGTAGTAGAAGCCGGCGACGAACATCTTGGATGCCAGCGAATTGATGGCGCCGAAGTCGACATCGAGCGACGGCCAGCGGTTCTGGCTCCTGGCCACCAGGCCATCGTAGAGCTCGATCATGGTGGCCCGCGTGTTGGCTTCCTTGCGGCCGCCTTCGCGCAGTTCCACCAGCGCGTTGGGCTCGGACGCACCGGCTGAGACCGGCCCGCGCGGCCGATGATACTTGAACGACCGGCCCATCATCAGCCGGCCATTGGCCATCAGCGCCGAGGCCAGCGTGTCGCCCTGATAGCCCTCGAACGGTTTGCCGTCGAAGCTGAAAGACAGCGCCGAGGTGCGGTCAATGAGGCCGCCCTTGTCGAGACGGAAGGAGGTCATGCTGCACCCCGCTTCGCCGCATAGTCCCCGACCGTGACACAGCCGAATACCTCATGGCTGTCGGTATCGCGCGTCACCACCAGCCAGGCGCGGCAGCCGCCGGAATGGTGAACATATTCATCGAAGCGGCCCTTGGGATTGTCGCGGAGGTAGACATAGTCGTACCACTGCTCCATCGCCGATGGATCGATCGTCTTCGGACGTTCCACGGAGGCATCGCCGAGGAAGGTAAACTCCTCGACGGGACGCGTTCCGCAATGGGGGCATGGGATCAGCATCTGGAAGCCTCAATGCAAATTCGGCGTGGCGCCCTGGCCTTTTTCGTCAAGCATGTGGCCGGTACGGAACCGGTCGAGACGATAGGCTGAGTTGAGCTTGTGGGGTTCGTCCTTGGCGATGGTGTAGGCAAAGCACCAGCCTGACGCCGGCGTGGCCTTGAAGCCGCCATAGCACCAGCCGGCATTGAGATAGAGGCCCTCGATATGGGTCTTGTCGATGATCGGCGAGCCATCCATCGACATGTCCATGATGCCGCCCCAGGAGCGGAGCACGCGCACCCGGGCGAGCGACGGGATCATCGCGACGCCGGCCTCGATCACATGCTCCACCATCGGCAAATTGCCGCGCCTCGCGTAGGAATTATAGCCGTCGATGTCGCCGCCGAAGACGAGGCCGCCCTTGTCGGACTGGGAGACGTAGAAGTGGCCGGCACCGAAGGTGACGACGCCATCGATATAAGGCTTCAATCCTTCGGAGACGAAGGCTTGCAGCACGTGGCTTTCGATGGGGAGCTTCATGCCCGCCATGGCCGCCGTCTCCGACGAATTGCCGGCGGTGGCAAGCCCCAGCTTCTTGCACTTGATGAAGCCCTTGTTGGTGTCGACGCCGACGACCTTGCCGTTCTCGACCCGGATGCCGGTAACTTCGCAGCGCTGGATGATGTCGACACCGCGGCTGTCGGCACCGCGGGCATAGCCCCAAGCCACCGCATCATGGCGCACCGTGCCGCCGCGCCGCTGCAACAGGCCGCCCTTGATGGGGAAGCGCGCATTCTTGTAGTCGAAGAACGGATACATCTCGCGGACCGCGTGCGCGTCGAGCAGTTCGGCATCGACGCCGTCGATCCGCATGGCGTTGCCGCGCCTCGCAAAGGCGTCGCGCTGGGCATCCGTGTGGCAGAGATTGAGGACGCCCCGCTGCGAGACCATGGCGTTGAAGTTGAAGTCCTGCTCCAGGCCCTCCCACAGCTTCATCGACCATTCGTAGAATGGGTTGTTGCCGGGCAGCATGTAGTTGGAGCGGATGATGGTGGTGTTGCGGCCGATGTTGCCGGAGCCGAGCCAGCCCTTTTCAAGGACGGCGACGTTGCGCAAACCATGTTCCTTGGCGAGGTAGTAGGCGGTCGACAGGCCATGGCCGCCGCCGCCGACGATGACAATGTCATATTCCGTCTTGGGCTCCGGCTCGCGCCAGGCCGGCTGCCAGTTCTGGTGGCCGCTGAAGGAATTCTTGAGCAGAGAAAAAACGCTGTAGCGCATGCTTCGGTCCCGTTCGCGAGGGATCAGACATAGGGCACGGACGCCGTGCCGTCTTGCAGAATTGGGCCATCTGCTGATAGAAACCCGCCATGCCTCTTCCTCCGCAGACCATCGGGCTCCTGCTCGTTCCAGGTTTCGCGCTGATGTCATATGCCTCGGTGGTCGAGCCCTTGCGCGCCGCGAACCTGCTGGCGGGTGAGGAACTCTATCGCTGGGTGCACGTGTCACCGGGTCCTGCGGTGGTGACGGCGTCGTGCGGCGCCACGGTGCCGGCGACGGCGAAGGCAGGCGACCGGCTGAAACTCGACCTGCTGCTGGTCTGCGCCGGCGGCAACCCGGCATCGTTTCGCGACCGGACCACCCTGTCGTGGCTACGCAAGCTGGCGGCCGAGGGCCTGCGGATCGGCGGTGTTTCAGGCGGCCCGGTGATCCTCGCCCGGTCCGGCATCATGGACGGCCACCAGATGACCGTGCACTGGGAGCACGCGCCCGCGGTGGCGGAAGCCTTTCCCAATGTGATGCTGACGCGCTCGATCTATATCGTCGACCGCAATCGCCTGACCTGTGCCGGCGGCACCGCGCCGCTCGACATGATGCATGCGCTGATCGCCGAGCGCCACGGGGCAGAGCTTGCGCGGCGCGTTTCCGACTGGTTCATGCACACCGATATCCGCCCCTCGCAGAGCGCGCAGCGCGCTTCCCTCAGCCAGCGCTACGGCGTGCATGACGCCAAGCTGGTGGCCGCCCTTGAACTGATGGAGAGCCACACGGGCGAACCCTTAAGGCGCAGCGAGACGGCGCGGCGCATCGGGCTTTCAACGCGCCAGCTCGACCGCCTGTTCTCCGAGAAGATGCAGCGCACGTTTGCCGGCCACTACCGGCAGATCCGGCTGGAGCGCGCCCGCGACCTGTTGCGCCAGACCGCCATCGGCATCACCGAAATCGCGCTGGCCTGCGGCTTCTCCAGCGCCAGCCACTTTACCCGCGCCTATCGCGAGAGCTTCGGCGTGACGCCGGCGATGGAGCGAAAGGCAATATAGAGCCTTCGACGTGGGCGTTCCTTCTTTTCCTGTACCTTGCTTGCGCCGCGATGTTAGCCTCCCCGCATCGGCTCTAATCTCAACAGGAACAGAGAATGCGTGCATTGGCCTATTCACCCGGCTCACCCTTTGCCCGCGCCGTCCGGATCGTGCTGCACGAGTTGGAATTGGCGTTCGAGCCGCGCGAACTGACGGCGGCACCGGCTGAGCGGCAAGGAGAGGCGGAGACGCCAACCTTGCAGGTGCCGGTGCTGCTGGACGGCTCGCTCAGCCTGTGGGAAAGCGGCACGATCTGCGAGTATCTGCTGGCGGCCTATGCCGGCCGGCCGCACGCCGCACCCCCGCTTGCCGATGGCGCATACCGCGAGGAATCGAAGTGGGAGGACAAGCTGCTGCTCTCGACCGTGCAGACCTTCGGCACCGCAGCCACCACCATTTCGCAGCTCACGTGGACGGGTGTCACGGTGCGCGACAATGCCCACCTTCAGCGATGCGCACAGAGAATGGAGCACATCCTGGCATGGCTGGAAGTTCGGCTGCCTAAGACGGGTGAGGGTTTCATGCCGGGGCGTCTCTCCCTGCAGGATATCTTTCTTGCCTGCCACATCCGCTTTGTGCAGGCCCGGCCGCTCGACGTCGATCTCGCATTGTCGCGCTTCGCAAACATCGAACGTCTTCTTGACGGGCTCGATGAGCGCGCAAGCTTCCAGGCCCATCCCATCTGGTGGTGGGACCCCGGCGTGACCGGCTATGAAGCGGATGGCACGCCAGTTTATCGCTAGCGATCTCGCGGCAGTGGAGAAGGCCCTCACCCGGCCTTCGGCCACCCTCTCCCAAGCGAGCGCGGGAGAGGGCAAGATGCCTCAGCAATCCAGCGTCGTGTCGCGTTCCCACTGGGTGAGGTGGCGGCAATAGGCGTTCCACTCGTTGGTCTTGAGCTTGAGATAGGCGGCCGAAACCTCGTCACCGATCGCGGACTTCAGATACTTGTCCTTGTCGAAGTTGCGCAGCGCGTCGAGCAGGTTGAGCGGCAACTTCTTCGCGCCCTTCACCTTGTGGCCATCGGCATACATGTCGATGTCGAGGCGCTTGCCGGGGTTCATCTTCTCGTCGATGCCGTGGAGTCCCGATGCGAGGATGCCCGCCATCATCAGATAGGGGTTGGCGGCACCGTCCGGCAGGCGGAACTCGGTACGGCCGGCGTCCGGGATGCGCACCATGTGGGTGCGGTTATTGCCGCCGAAGGTCACCGTGTTGGGCGACCAGGTGGCGCCCGATGTGGTGCGGGGCGCGTTGATGCGCTTGTAGGAGTTGACCGTCGGGTTGGTAATGGCGACCAGCGAGTCGGCGTGATGGATGAGGCCGCCGAGGAAATTGTAGGCCATCTGCGACAGGCCCATCTCGTCCTTGCCGTCATGGAACAGGTTCTTCTTGCCGTCCTTGTCCCACATGGAGAGATGCACGTGGCAGCCGTTGCCGGTGAGGTTGATGAAGGGCTTGGGCATGAAGGTGGCGCGCAGCCCATGCTTCTCGGCGATCGACTTCACCATGAACTTGAAGAAGGCGAGTTGGTCCGCGGTGGTCAGCGCGTCGTTGAAGTTCCAGTTGATCTCGAACTGGCCGTTGGCGTCCTCATGGTCGTTCTGGTAGGGGCCCCAGCCGAGCTGGATCATCGTCTGGCAGATCTCGCCGATGACATCGAGGCGGCGCATGATCGCCGACTGGTCGTAGCAGGGCTTCTCCTGCGTATCGCGGTGGTCCGAGATCGACCCGCCGTCGGCCGTGGTGAGATGGAACTCGGGCTCGACGCCTGCCATCAGCTTGATGTTCTTCTTGGCTGTGGCTTCCATCATCTTGCGGAGCACGACGCGGGGCGCCTGGGCCAGCGGCTCGCCGTTCATCCACGGTTCGCCCGCAACCCACGCCACCTCCGGACGCCACGGCAGCGGGATCGGATCGGCGGCCGGCATGACGAGGATATCGGGGTGGGCTGGGGTCTGGTCGAGCCAAGTGGCGAAACCGGCAAAGCCTGCGCCCGCCTTCTGCATCTTGCCCGCCGCTTCCGCCGGCACCAGCTTGGCACGCTGGGTGCCGAACAGGTCGGTAAAATTGAACAGGAAGAACTTGATGTTGTGGTCCTTGGCGTATTTGGCCAGATCGCCCATGGTTGCGTATACTCCCGTGTGTTGTGTTGAGATCTATCGTGTTGCGATGAGGGCGGCGGCACCACCCATGGCGGCGGCGCTGCTGCGATTGGCGATGCGGACGGCGCGCGGGCTGCGGAGCCAGCGCCTCGCCCATGTGGCGGCCAGCGCCCAGGCGAGGTCGACAGCCATCATGACGGCGAATGCCACGCCGACCAGCTCCACAAGACCGAGCGAGCCGACCGTGTTGAGGTCGATGATGGTTGGCAGCAAGGCGAGATAGAAGACCATGATCTTCGGATTGCCCAGCGTGAGCGCCATGCCGGTGAGGAACATGTTGAGGGGCGAACGCGAATGCGGCAGGACGGCGGCGTGGATATCGACGGGCGCCGTCCACATCTTCCAAGCGAGAAAGAGGAGATAGGCGACGCCCAGGTATTTGATGACCGAAAACGCGAGATAGAATTGTTCGGCGATGAAGCCGAGGCCGAGGACGGCGGCCACCAGCCACAGGGCCTCGCCGATCCACATGGCGGCGAGAAACGGCAGCACGCTCAAGAGCCCGCCGCTGATGACCCGGGCCACCAGCGCCGCGATGCTGGGGCCCGGCGAACCCGCATTCACCAGCAAAGCCGCCGCAAATAGTCCAAGTGCCGCCAGTTCCATCCATCCCCCCGGTCCACAGCGGTCTCGGACGCCGTTTGCGGACCAATATTGCCTTGCTCGGAGGCGGACATTATCAGGCAGCCGCGCCCGCTTCAATTGTGGGAATTATTTTTTCACCGCGGGAATGGGGACCGCGGCATTATTCCTCCCGTCCGTAGCGCTTGAGAAGGGCGTGGCTCGCTTCCGCTGCGGCCAGATCGGCTGCAGACAAAGCAAAGACATGAGCCTGGGTGTGGAAGAAACAGGCAGCATCGATATCTCCCGCCGCCAGCCTGATGTCGCCGGCCGCGCCATAGAGACGCGCCAGTGCCGCCTCGTCACCTGCAGCATGGGCGGCGAGGATGGCCGCCTCCAGCCCGGCCTCGTCCATCAGGCGGTGAACTGCCGGGCCACCCAGTCGTGGAAACAATGGGTGGAGGCATCCATGGCGGGCGAGAACTTGCCGCCGTCGAAACCCGGCGCCTGGCGGCCCTTCTGCATGCCCTCGACCACGAAGACATCCTCTGCAAACACTTGCCGCCACATCTCCGTGTTGCGTTGGCGCATCGCCGCCATGGCGGGTTCGGTCATCGACTTGTCCGCATAGTAGATTTCCACCCGCTCAATCGTACGGTCATGGGAGACGGGATCGATCAGCATCACGAAGAAATGGTCCTTGTGGATGCCGAGCAGCACGTTGGGATAAAGGGCGGCATATTCGGCGCCCGTCTGCCACTTCTCGGAAATGCCGTCGAACGAGGCGAACCGTTCGCCGTTTTCGCCGAGCTGCGGATTGTAGACCAGCGTGCCCTGGCCCGAGAACACGCCGGGCTCGACGATGTTGTAGTGATCTTCGAGCTTCGAATAGCTGTTGAGGCCGGGATGCACCCAGGGCAGATGATAGCTCTCGCAATAGTTCTCGATGGCGAGTTTCCAGTTGGTGGCGAGATCGAAGCTGGTCGAGCTGTCGGCCCCGCCATGGTAGAGCGGACGGCCTTCGAAGTCGGCCCAGCGCGCGATGAGGGGTGCTGCGGCCTCGCGGAATTCCGGCGCGTCGCCGGAGATGTTGACGAAGACCATGTCCATCCAGACATGAGTGCGCACCGCCAGAAGCCCCAGCTCCTCGCGGTGGATGTTAGGATCAGCGCTGCGGCCTGGGCCGCCCACATGGGGCGTGGTGCGAAGCGACCCGTCGAGATTGTAGCACCAGGAATGATAGGGGCAGCGGATCACCGCCTTGCAATTGCCGGGCTCGGTGGCCAGCACCATGCCGCGATGGCGGCAAACGTTCTGGAACACTCGCAAAGCGCCTTGCGTGTCGCGCACCAGGAGCAGCGGAGAACCGGCGAAGGTGATGGGGCGGATGTCGCCCGGATTGGGCACGTCCTTGCCAAACCCGATGCAGCTCCAGTTGCGGGCGAAGATCTTCTCGCGCTCGGCGGCGAAGACCTGCGGGTCGGTGTAGAAGGCATTCGGCAGGCCGCGTGCGCTTTCGACCGGCGCCGTCACCGCTTTCAGGATCGCTGGATCAAAATGGTTCATCGGCTCTCGCTCCCGTCGTGTCGCGAGGGACCATCAGGCCAAATCCAGTGAAAACGCAAGGTCGATATTGTGCAGCGTCAGTTGAATTTTGCTCAAGCGAGCGCACTATTCCTCGCGGCGGTAGGAGATCACCGTCAGGTAGCGGATCGGCAGCTTGCGCAGCTCTTCCGGACCATGCGGCGCATCGGCGTCGAAGAACAGGGCATCGCCCGGATGCATGTCATAGGTCTTGTCGCCGTGGCGGTAGACCACGTTTCCTTCCAGCATGTAGAGGAACTCCAGCCCGGCATGCTGGAACGTCGGGAAAACGTCCGACTCGTGAGTCAAAGTGATGAGATAGGGCTCGACCATCACCGGGCCGTGCGGGCTGTGGCCAAGCAGCTGGTATTGATGGCCGGCGCGCGTGCCCCGCCGTTCGATGGTGAGCCCCTGCCCCGCCTTGACGAAACTGGCGTCGTGGATTTCCTCATAACTCTTGAAGAGGGATGTCACCGGCACCTGCAGCGCCCGGCTCAGCGCCTGGAGCGAGGCCAGCGACGGCGACGTGGCCCCGTTCTCGATCTTCGACAGCATGCCAGCCGACATGTCCGCCGCCTTGGCGAGCTCGGCGATGGTGAGGCCCAGCTTCTCGCGCGATTGCTTCACCGCCCGTCCGATAGCCTCCTCCAGAAGACGGCCCTGGGCCGCGCCTGAGCGGTGCGGTTCCTGATAGGGCATTTCGGTCTGGCTGACAGGCTTTTGGCGGTTGCGCTTGTTCAAAATCATTCCTCCCAAGAAAACATAGACGGGAGTCGGTGGCTACTCAAGGGAAGGACGCAGGATGATTTATAGGATTTACCCTATTATATTCGCAGAAAACTGCATAGTTCACAGATTTTTCACTTGCCTTCGATAGGTTTTGCCGTATTTCATCCGCGTGCAACGCAGCAAAAGAGGCAAAATCCTATTATGGATGATCTCGCCAAGTCCTTCCTATCGGAAATCGAGCGCTTCCTCGCCAATGCCGGTCTGGAACCGACCACCCTGGGCAAGCAGGCCCTGGGCGACCCTTCCTTCGTGTTCGACCTGCGCAAGGGCCGCTCGCCCTCGACCCGTACCATCAACAAGGTGAAGACCTGGATGCAGGAGCAGACCGCCGCCGATGCAGGTGTGCCGCCGCCATCTTCTTCAACCTCCACAGGAGAACCCCGGCCCATGACCAAGGCGTCTCACGACTTGACCCACCTCGAACGGCTGGAAGCCGAGGCCATCCACATCATCCGCGAGGTTGCGGCCGAATGCGAGAAGCCGGTGATGCTCTATTCGATCGGCAAGGATTCGGCCGTGATGCTGCATCTCGCCGTCAAGGCCTTCTATCCCTCCAAGCCCCCCTTCCCGCTGATGCATGTCGACACCGGCTGGAAGTTCCGCGACATGTACAAGTTGCGTGACGAGACAGCCGCCAAATATGGCTGGGACCTCATCGTTCACAAGAACCCGGAAGGTGTCGCCAAGAACGTCAATCCGTTCGATCACGGCTCGGCCCTCCACACCCAGATCATGAAGACGGACGGCCTCAAGCAGGCGCTCGACAAGTATGGCTTCGACGCGGCCTTCGGCGGCGCCCGGCGCGACGAGGAAAAGAGCCGCGCCAAGGAGCGCATCTTCTCCTTCCGCGACAACCGCCACCGCTGGGACCCGAAGAACCAGCGCCCGGAATTGTGGAACCTCTACAATGCCCGCAAGAACAAGGGCGAGTCGATCCGCGTCTTCCCGCTGTCGAACTGGACAGAGCTCGATATCTGGCAGTACATCCACAAGGAAAACATTGACATCGTGCCCCTGTACTTCGCCGCCGAACGTCCGGTCGTCTGGCGCGACGGCCAGATGATCATGGTCGACGACGAGCGCATGCGCCTCAACCCCGGCGAACAGCCGGAAATGCGCAAGGTGCGCTTCCGCACGCTGGGCTGCTACCCGCTCACCGGCGCCATCGACTCGAACGCCACCACGCTGCTCGACATCGTCGAGGAAATGCTGGTAGCTACCTCCTCCGAGCGCCAGGGCCGTGTCATCGACAAGGACGCCGCCGCCTCCATGGAGAAGAAGAAGCAGGAAGGATATTTCTGATGACCCGTTTCATTGAATTTACCGGCGGCGATGTCGAGGCCTATCTGCAGGCCCAGGAACAGAAGGACCTGCTGCGCTTCATCACCTGCGGCTCCGTCGACGACGGCAAGTCCACCCTCATCGGCCGGCTGCTTTATGAGGCCAAGATGCTGTTCGAGGACCAGCTCACCGCACTGGAAGCCGATTCCAAGAAGATGGGCACGCAAGGCGGCAATCTCGACTTCGCACTGCTGGTCGACGGACTCGCGGCCGAACGCGAACAGGGCATCACCATCGACGTCGCCTATCGTGCCTTCACCACCGACAAGCGGAAGTTCATCGTCGCCGATACCCCAGGCCATGAGCAATATACCCGCAACATGGCAACGGGCGCTTCGACCGCCGACCTCGCCATCATCCTGATGGATGCCAGGAAGGGCGTGCTCACCCAGACCCGGCGCCATACCTTCATCTGCACGTTGCTCGGCATCAAGCATCTGGTCGTCGCGGTCAACAAGATGGACCTCATGGACTTCGACCAGGAGGTCTTCAACCGGATCGAGGAAGACTACCGCGCCTTCGCCAAATCGATTGGTGCCGACGACATCACCATGATCCCGGTGTCGGCCCTGATGGGCGACAACATCATCGACCGTTCGCTCAACATGCCCTGGTATCATGGGTCGACCCTGATGGCCCATCTCGAGACCGTGCCGGTTGGCGACGATCTCGACGGCAAGTCGTTCCGCATGCCGGTTCAGTGGGTCAACCGTCCGAACCAGAATTTCCGCGGCTTCTCCGGCACCATCGTCTCAGGCACCGTGAAGCCGGGCGACGCCGTCAAGGTGTTGCCGTCGGCGCGCGCCTCGATCGTCGACCGCGTCGTCACCTACGACGGCGATCTGGAAGCCGGCATCGCCGGACAGTCCGTCACCGTGACGCTGAAGGATGAGATCGACGTCAGCCGCGGCGACGTGATCTGCACGGCCAACGATCCGGTGGAGGTCTCCGACCAGTTCCAGGTGGAAGTGCTGTGGATGGGCGACGAGCCCATGCTCCCCGGACGTCCCTATCTCTTCAAGACCGGGGCGCGATCGGTTCCCGGCACCCTCGACGACCTCAAGTACAAGGTCAACATCAATACCATGGAGCATGTGGCGGCCAAGACCCTGTCGCTCAACGAGATCGGCGTGTGCAATCTCGAACTCGACAGCAACATCGCCTACATGCCCTATGTCGACAACCGGCATCTCGGCTCTTTCATCATCATCGACCGCTTCACCAACAACACGGTGGGCATGGGGCTGATCCGCTTTGCATTGCGCCGTGCCGCCAACATCCACTGGCAGGCCGTCGACGTGCACAAGCAGGCCCGCGCCGCACTGGCCGGGCAGAAGCCGGCGGTGCTGTGGTTCACCGGTCTCTCGGGATCCGGCAAATCGACCATCGCCAATCTGGTTGAAAAGCAGCTGCATGCCAACGACCACATGACCTATCTGCTCGATGGCGACAACGTGCGCCATGGCCTCAACCGCGACCTTGGCTTCACCGATGCCGACCGTGTGGAAAACATCCGCCGCGTCGGCGAGGTGGCAAAGCTCATGGCCGATGCTGGCCTCCTGGTGCTGGTTTCCTTCATCTCGCCCTTCAAGTCCGAGCGCCTGATGGCCCGCGAGTTGCTGGAGGACGGCGAGTTCATCGAAATCTTCGTCGACACCTCGCTGGAAGAAGCCGAGCGGCGCGACGTGAAGGGACTCTATGCCAAGGCCCGCCGCGGCGAGATCAAGCATTTCACCGGCATCTCCTCGCCCTACGAAGCCCCTGAGAATGCCGAGATCCGCGTCGACACCGCCAAGCTCACCGCCGAGGGCGCCGCCGACGTGATCGTCGGGTATCTCCGCGACAAGGGCCACCTGAGCAAGGCTTGACCATTCGGACCACGCAAAGAAACCGGCGCCCTGAGAGACCAGGCGCCGGTTTCCCTCCAGTGATCGCTTGCGTGATTACATCGCACAATTGGCGTTGTTTTCGGGATCACACTTCTGCTTCTTCTTGCCAGCCGGGAGCTTCTTCTCCTTGCCACGCTGCTCTGCGGCACGCAGCTTGTCCTTCTTCTTCTGTTGGGCCTTTTCAGCCGTGGCGTTCTTCTCCTTGTTCTTGCCGTTGGCCTGGAGCTTCTTCTTCTTGGCCTGACCCTGCTCCTCGCCAGCGTTCGCGTTCTTGCGCTTCTTCTGCGTCTTGCCGGTCTCGGCCGCCTTGTCCTTCTGGCCAGCAGTGCCATCCTGCTTCGCGTCGGCGCGGTCCTTCACCTTTTTTCCAGCTTTCTCCTGATCCTGCGCCGCGGGCTGATCCGCGTTCGCATTATCCTGATTGGACGGGTTTGCATCAGGCTCCGTGGCTTGACCGGTATTCTTCCTCTTCCGCGGCGCGTCTGCATTCTGACTGCCGTCCGGCGGAGTGGTCGTACCCGTTGTGATGTCATCGCCCGTAGCCGGGGTGCCGGAATTGTCCATGGCATCGGCCGTATCGCCACGCTCCTTCCTGAGCTTGCGGACTTCGGCGGCATCACGGACGCGCTTCGGTTTGGCATCGCCATCGCGCGACACCTCGCCCTGGAAGACCGTCACCTGCTCATCGCTGGCCCGGGCCTTTTGCGGATCGTTGGTATCCTTGACGACGACGCGTTTCACCTTGCGGCCGGTTTCCTTCTCGATGACATTGACCTTGATGACATTGTTCACGACGATGCGGTCACGCACGCGCGGCACACCGATGAACTTCGTGTTGCGAACGATGCGGCGGCGCTCGGCGTCCCCATCGATGACACGCACGCGAAGATCGACATCGAGGAAGTTCCGCGTCCTCACCGGCACCCAGTAATAGTCTGGAATGTCACCGACACTGATCGAGACGGACACATTGCTGCCATCGCGTTCCGGCGGAAGCGGCGCCCAGGCAACCACGTCGCCGCCACGCCGCCAGCTTACCCAGGCCGGCGCCCAACGGGTGCCGGGAACCCAGTACCAGCCGATGTCGCGGCTATGTCCCCACCGGCCGTAATGATAGGTCGCCCACCCGAAGGGTTCGTCCGAGGCCCAGGTCCAGCCCACATTGTCGCCATAGACCCAGTGGCCCACTGTGTAGGGCCGCCAGTTGCGGCCCACGCGCGCGGGGACGAAGACATAGCGGCCGTCCAGCCTCACCCAGTCACCATGAGAGCCAAGATTATTGTAGAAGACCGAAAAGCTGACATTGGCCGCGGCTTGAACCGCCGCTACCGGCGATATGGATGATGGCAGGACGCCACCAGAAACCAACAGAAGAGAAGCAAGCGCACTGCTTGCCAGCATATGGGAGAGTTTCATACTCAGGAACCTTTCGAATACGTGTGGATTTCAGGGCTCCGAGTGGAACGCATCACTGCAGCCAAGGTTCCAACTTTCGCTGGAGGTTCCGAGTCAAGAGGTTCCAGCTTGCACTTATGCCGATAACGGCATTTATCGGGCAAAAGTTCCATGCAAGGAATATTGTTCTAATCGTCTCCGCCGGGCGGATCGCAACCTCCTACCGGCCCAGATGGATGTCGAGCAGATCGAGCCTGTCGTTGCCGAAATAGAGCTTGGTGCCGGTATCGACGGTAGGCACGCCGAAGACGCCGCGCCCGATCGCCTCTTCGGTGTTGGCCGCGATCCGCGCCTTGAACCATTCGCTCACCGCCGCATCGCGGATGGCGTCCGGATCGATCCCGCTGGCCTCGCCCCAGTGCGCCAGCTGGTCGAGGTCGGTGATGTCGGCCTCCTCCACCCAGTAACCCGTCAGTACACGAATGATAAAGCTTTCCGCCTTGCCTTCGTCGGCCGCGAGAAGACAAGCGCGCAGGGCCCTAGAATTGCGCAACGGATAGCGCGGATGGTAATGCAGCGGCACGCCGTAGAGTTCGGCATAGTCGCGAATATCCTGCTGGAACCACGCGACGCGCACCGCCGTCGCCTCCAGCGGCTTGACGCCGCCGATGGTGTTGAGGAGGTTGGGAAGATGCAGCGGCCGCCAGAGCAATTCGCGGCTGTGCTTGCGGGCCAGAGCGGCAATGCGGGGCGCCGCGAGATAGCACCATGGCGAATGGACGTCGAACCAGAATGTCAGCGTCACGGCAGCGGCTCCATGCGGTTCTCCTTCGCCCATTGCCGCAGCTCCACCTTGCGGATCTTGCCCGATGGGGTGAGCGGGAATCGATCGACGCGGTAGAACATGGCCGGCACCTTGAACTTGGCGATGCGACCATCGCACAGCGCCTTGAGCTCGTGGGCCGGAATGTCGCGGTTGAGCTTGACGGCGGCTCCGACGATCTCGCCGTAATAATCGTCCGGCACGGCGAAGACCGCAACCTCCGCCACAGCGTCATGCTGCTGCAGGATGTTTTCGATTTCTGCGGGATAGATATTTTCGCCGCCGCGAATGATCATGTCGCGAAGCCGCCCGCCGGCAATGACGAGACGGCCATCGGCGCGGAGAAAACCGAGGTCGCCGGTGCGGAGCCACCCGCCGTCGATAATGGTCTCGGCCGTGTGCTCAGGCCGCTTGTAATAGCCCTCCATGACCATGGGCCCACGCGCCTGCACCTCGCCGATTTCGCCAGATGCAAGGGGTTCGAGCGTCGCCGGATCGGCGATGCGGAGCTCGTAGCCGGGAAGTGCCGTGCCGGCCGTCTCCCAGCGGAGCGGATCATCGGCACGGGGAGCGGTGAACAAAGTTGCACCTTCGGTCTGGCCATAGACCTGGGCGAGACCCGGCATGGGAAACTCTTCCGCACAGCGCCTCAGCACATCCGGATTGGCATCGGCACCGCCACAGGTGCCGGCGCGAAGCGAGGTGAGATCGTAGTTCAGGCGCGCCGGATGATCGAGCATGGCGAGATAAGAAGTGGGAACGCCGGAGAGGAAGGTGCAGCGCTCGGACTCGATCACGCGGAACATGTTCTCGGCATCGAAGCTCGGCACGCCCACATAGGCCGCACCTTTCTGCAGGGCGCCTTGCAGGTTGAGGATGCAGCCGGCGCAATGGAACAGCGGAATGATGGAGGTCCAGCGGTCGCCGGGACGGAGCCCCAGCCGTTCGGACGTACCGCCCGCCACCATCATCATCGCCCGATGGCTGAGCAGTGCGCCCTTGGGAAAGCCGGTGGTGCCGGAGGTGTAGAGCAAAGCACCGACGGCGCTGGGATCAGGTAGCACGGGGGTAAGGCGATGCCCCTCCGCGATGAGATCGGGATAATCGTCCTCCAGCGTGAAGACATGCGCGAGCAGCGGAAGATCGCCGCGCAGCGCCGTGACATTTTCGAGGTAAGGATTGCCGCGATAGTTCGTCGAACAGAGGAGCGCGCAGCTGTCCGACTGCTTCAACGCATAGGCGAGATCGTCCCTGCGGTAATGGGTGTTGAGCGGCACGAAGACCGCACC
>CAZECZ010000074.1:0-20847 GCA_964510815.1 uncultured Aestuariivirga sp. | reverse complement strand
CCCACAGCCTCGACGAGAAGGTCGACTACATGGCGGCACTGCGGCGCTCGATCCGCGGTATGCGCATCGCCTACAGCCCTGACCTGGACGTGTTTCCGGTCGAGCCCGCAATCCGCGATGCCATTGCGCGCGCGTTGCGTGCCTTTGAAGAGGCGGGTGCCCATGTGGAGGAGGTGAAGGTCGGCATCACCACACCGCAGCGCGAACTGAGCGATGTCTGGTCGCGGCTGATGATGCCGCTCAATCTCGGTGCCTTCGCTACCATGAAGATGTATGGCGTCGATCTGCTGAAGGACCATCGCGACGATTTCCCGCCGGAATATCTGCGCTGGATCGAGATCGGCGAGAAGATGACGCTCGATGATCTTGGCCGCGACCAATGGGTGCGAAGCCACGTCTATGACGCCTTCCAAGCCGTTTTTGCAAGGTATGACCTGCTGGTGACGCCGACCCTTGGCGCCATGCCGGTGAAGAACCGGGATGACGGCAATACGCTCGGCCCTTCTGCCGTCAACGGCGAGAAGGTCGATCCGCTGATCGGCTGGTGCCTCACCTATCCGGTGAACTTCACCGGTCATCCGGCGGCATCCATCCCTGCGGGATTGGTGGATGGGCTACCCGTCGGCATGCAGATCATCGGGCGGCGCTATGCGGATGCCGATGTCTTCGCGGCGAGTGCTGCCTTCGAGCAACTCAGGCCATGGCAGGACAGCTATGAGATCTGCCGCAAGCGCGAGCTCTGATCACACCAGGCTGACGACCTGCCCCTCGTGAATGGAGCGATCGGCGGCCATCACGATCTTGAGGCTGTTGACCGCATCATTCATGTGATCGGTGAGATCGAGATCCTCCTGAATCGCCTTGAGCAGGTAGCGCTGCTCGCGTTCGCAGAGGTCGTCGTGACCCGGTTCATCAGTCACATCGATCCGCTGGTCCGGTGTGTTCATGTCGGCGTGATGCCAGAGAATCTGGTTGGTTTTGGTATGGGCGTTGATATCGTCCGACTTCACATCGCCAGCGGTTTCCGCCATGACGATCGAGACCGAACCCTTGGGTCCTACGACGTCCTTCACGAAGAAGGCGGTTTCGCTCATCATCGGACCCCAGCCCGCTTCGTACCAGCCCACCGAGCCGTCATCGAACATCACCTGCAACATGCCATAGTTCTGCTGCTTCACTTCATTGGTGAGTTGCGCGCCGATGGCGTGGACCTTCACCGGCTTTGCCTTCGTCATCTGGCACATGACGTCGACATAGTGCACGCCGCAATCGACGATTGGTGGAAATGAGTTGAGAAGCCGCTTGTGCCATTCCCAGGTCTCGTTGTTCGATTGCTGGTTGAGGTTCATGCGGAAGACAAGCGGGGTGCCAAGCTGTCTGGCGATCTCGATGAATTTCTGCCACGACGGATGCACACGGAGGATATAGCCGACGACCAGCTTCTTGCCGGTACGCTTGGCGGTGTCGACGGCCTTCTGGGCATTTTCGATGGTGTCCGCCAGGGGCTTTTCGACAAACACATGTGCGCCGGCCTCCATCGCCTTCATGGCGAACTGGGCATGCGTGTCAGGCAGCGTGTTGACGGAAACCACATCGGGCTTGAGTTCCGCCAGCGCCTTGTCGAAGTCGTCGAACTTCTGGGCGCCTTTGAGCGCGTCCGGAAGCTCGCGCTTGGCGATGCGGCGTTCGCAGACACCCACGACCTCGAATTCCGGAATGCGCGTATAGGCAAGTGCATGGCTCATGCCCATGTTGCCGAGACCGACGACCAATACCCTGAGCTTCTTCTGTGCCATGTCCTGCTCCTATCCGATCCTGATCACGTTGCCGGTGCGGGCCGATTCCTCGGCCGCGATGGTGGCCTCCAAAGCCGCGGCGGCGTCTTCCGGCCGGCCGATTTCCGGCGTCTTCCCCTTCAATGCGCAATTCGCAAAATAGTCGAACTCGGCCCTGAGTGCTCCGCCGCGCACGCCGTCGAACATTGGCCAGTAGGTCGTGTCCGGGCTGTGCAGCCGGTTGCCGTCGACAATTCCGAGATTGGGAAAGGTGTCCTGCACATGAATGATCCCCTCGGTGCCGATGATCGACATGCGCTCGTCGATATCGAAGGGGGTCTTCTCCGGCATGCACCACACTGTTTCGAGTGTCGCTGTGGCGCCGCCCTTGAACCGGTACATGGTCTGTCCGATGTCGGGATACTTGAGATTGCGCACGCTGACGGTCTGCGCATAGGCGCTTACCACGCGGTCGCCGGTGAACCACAGCATCAGGTCCGTATCGTGGATGGCATCGCCCACGATAGGGCCGATCTTTTCGAGAATGGTCGGCGTCCATGCGGCCGGGATATTGCGGCGCGACTGCAGCGCCACGATCTTGCCGATGCGGCCCTCGTCGATTGCCTGCTTGGCCATGCGATAGCGCGGATTGAAGCGGCAGATGTGGCCGATCTGCAAAATGCCTTTCGCCCCCTTCGACGCGGCAATTATCTTGTTGCAGTCGGCGACGGTGGAGGCCATGGGCTTTTCGAGAAAGACGTGCTTGCCGGCCTTCAGCGCATCGACGGCGGGCTCGGTGTGCTGGTCCCACATGGTAACGATGGACACTGCATCGATGTCCTGGTCCGCCAGCATGTCGCGGTAGTCCTGATAGGTCTTCTTGACGCCGAATTTGCTGGCTTGTTCGGCCAGCCGGTCGGGCCTTCGCGTACACAGGGCCGCGAGCTCGAGATTGGGAATGCCAACGATGGTCTCGCAATGAATCTCGCCGAACCAGCCAAGTCCGATGACGCCAATGCGAAGCCTGTCCATATCAGAAGTCCTCCAGAGTCAGTTCGCGCGCCATGACGATATTGCCCGCAGACAAGCCACAATCCACGGGAAGTGCAGCGCCCGTAATTGCTGCTGCCGCGTCGGAGGCCAGGAAGGCAACGGCCCGTGCGACGTCGTCTGGATCGACGATGCGGCCGAGCGGATACCACTTTCGCAGCGTCTCGAGCACGGTCGGATCCTTGGCGGCGCGGCGTTCCCACAACGGGGTGCGAACGGTGCCTGGCAGTACGATATTGGACCGGATGTTGAAGCGGCCGTATTCGAGCGCCAATGACTTGGTGAGCGAGATCAGCCCGGCCTTCGCCGCGCTGTAGGCAGGATCACCCAGGGCGCCCAGTCCATTGACGGAGCCGATGGCGACGATCGCGCCGCCGCCCTTCGCCTTCATGTTGTCGAGAACGGCATGCGCACAATAGTAGTAGCCGTTGAGATTGCCATTGACCTCGTGCTGCCAGCTGTCCGGCGTTGTGCGCGCGAAGGTCGGGTGCGACGAAAATCCGGCGTTGTTGACGAGAATATCGATCGTGCCAACCGCGGAAGAAAGCGATGCGAAGGCGGCAGCAACTGCCTCACGATCACCGATATCTGCGATCACGTGGGCGGTCCGGATCCCGCTGTTGTTGAGTTCGTCCGCGAAGGCGTCCAGTGCCACCGACTTGTCGATGGCTGCGATGACGGCGCCTTGTCCGCCGAAATGACGGCACAGGCTTTGCCCGATGCCGCCGGCGGCACCGGTAATCGCGACGACCTTGCCTTCGAATGTCATGCACGTGCTCCAGCGATCGTCATGGCGTCGGCGATCCAGGCCAGGTTGGCCTTGCGCAGATGCCCCCAGTTATAGAAGGCAAGACCACTGACACCGCCATCGACGAGCATTTGTATGGCGGCCAGAAAGTCGGCCTTGTTCGAAAGGTCGGGCCAGGCCGGTCGCGTTATACCACGCAGCTTGCCAGTGCCGGCCAGCCGCCGCGTCACGTCGAACAAGTCAGCTTTGACGCGATCTGACCCCGGTTCATAGAAGCAGGCCTCGACGATGCCAGCCGCTTTGGCGAGAGCCGCGAGATCGCTTCCCTCATACCAGGATCCTCCCGTCGGACGTGCGACCGATGGGATGATGGCGACTGTTGCATCCTTGCGCACCGCCCCCCGTATCCCGGCGACGAGCGACGTCACCACCGTGCAACGCCAGTCGAGGAAGGCCTTCAGTTCGCCGTCGAGGCGCGTATCGGCCAGCCAGAAGGCTTCTGCCATATCAGCCGGGAAATCCACGTCGCTGGCAAGGTAGTCAGAGATGCTCTTTGCCGTTTGCGCCTTGAGGGCCTTGGTGTCGACTCCGTGCGCTGCCGCTCCTTTCATGCAGTGGTCGCAGAAGCAGAGCCCCAACTGGCTATCCAGCCAGCGGTTTGGCTGATTCAATGCAAATTCGTGATGAAACCCATGTGCGTAAGGGGCAAAGCCCGGCGACTCGAGTGATATTCCACTGACCGGGTAGCTTTCGGTCACATCCCTCGCAAGTCCGATGGCGTAGGCGCGGGCTTCCGGGTGCGACGGGCAGAGACTGTAGACATAGCGGTCGCCGAACGCATTTGAGACGGTGGCCTCGGGGTGCATGGTGCCGAGCAGCGTGTTGTGCAGCAGCACCAGCCAGACATTCGTTTGAATATCCTTGGCATTGCAAAGTTCCCGCATGACATCGAGACTCTGCATGAGCGTGTTGGCGACCGGCTTGATGGCCCCATAGCGGGAGCCATCCGTCTTGAAGTAGGTTGTTCCGTCCTCAGGAAAATAGACCTTGCCCGCCTTGCCGTGCGGCCGCAGGAACTTGCCGGCGTGATAGCTTCCGGCGATGGTCACCGTATCGAGCCTCAGTGACCTGAATTCCGCGATGGCCGTAGGTACCCCGGTCTCCGCCAGATCCCACGCATAGGTGTAGATGGCGCGATAGTCGATCACGTCGAAGATTCTCCGAACCAGCCGTCCTTGAGGTAGTGCATGTATTCAAACAGCGCGCCGTATTTCTTGACGAATACGACCTCGAGGAAATCGCCGACGACGAAGGGCGGGATGATGATTTCGACGCCCGGAGCTTTCAGGTGTGGTTCGAGCGCCTCGACGCGGAATGCCACATGAGGATTGCGCTTGACGAACTCCGGAACCGTGCTGTCCGGTTCGTAGCGCAGAAATTCGATATGCTCGGGATGATGGCGCGGATTGGTTACCCACACACGGCTTTGCTCGACCCAGTCTTCCTGAGGCTGCTTGTCGGTCGTCGTCAGGCCGACGTGATCGAATTCAAACATGGGGAACCCCCTGCACGTAAGGAACAGGGGCCGCGGCCGGCCGCGGCCCCTCAGAGATCAGATGCGCTTGGCGATCTCGTCGACATTCACGGCGCCATAGGCGTCCGAGAGCGCAAAGCCATCGGCATCCGCCTTGATCTTAGCCGAGTCGAAAGCATTCGCGGCGTCGATGTAGTCATTCTTCACCACATCCTCGAGCTTGAAGTCGCCCTGGATCTGGCCGATCTCGCGGCCGACATCGAAGAAAAGTTGCCAGCTTGAAGGCAGGTGATAGCCCCATTTCTTGCGTTCATCCATGCGGCCGCCGAACACGCTTGCCAGCTGCATCATGGATTCGACCGCGACATCCGGGGTCATCTGCGATGACAGGCCGGGGAACTGCTCCATGACGATCTGTGTTGCAGCGCGCGGATTGTTCTTGCCGAATTCGAGGCCAGATGCCCAGCCGCGGAAATAGCGCTCGTACATGTCCTTCTTCGAGGCATCCTCGAAGTCGGACTTGCGGATCACGAAGCTGTTGGCCGGGAGCTTGGAGAAGTCACGTCCGAGGAAATAGTCGAAGTCGAGACCTTGACCCTTCCACTGGGCGCGAAGGCCCTCCCACGACAGGGCCGCGTCGCCCTGGCCCGACATGAGGGCCGTGCCCCAGGTGGGCCAGCCGGCATCGACATATTTGATTGTCGAGATGTCGACTCCGGCGGCTTTCAGCATGGGATCGCAGATCGACTGCCATCCGGCCGAGCCGAGCACCACCGTCTTGCCCTCGATGCCCTTGAGGTCGGCAGGCTTCTCACCCTTGCGGAAGGCGAAGGAGAAGACATCGCCACCACCCATGTGGAAGACGGAAACGATCGGCATGCCCTGTGCGAGGCCGAGGGAGAAGACGCCCGGTGAGGGATAGCCGACGTCGGCCTGGTCCTGGTCGACGAGCTTGATCGTGGCCGTTGCATCCGACGGACCAGGCTCAAGAGTCGTCTCGATGTCGCCGAAATATCCAAATTTCTTGGCGACCCAATAGGGATAATCATCCAGCACTTCGACCGTGCCGCGCGGGCTGACCCAGCGCACCGTCTCGGCCGCGCGGGCGGAACGGATTCCGGAAAGCCCGCCGAAGGCGGTTGCCGTGACACCGGCAGCCGTCAGGGTTAGCAGGCGACGACGTCCAATCATTGTGTGTCCCATCATTGACACTTCCTCCTTGGTTGTCTTTATCGTTTCCGGTTCGTGATTGCCTGTTGGGGTCACGCTCCGGTCAGGCTTCCCAGCTGGCCCATTTCTTGCCGAGCCAGAAGAAGAACACGTAGATCGAGATGCCGAGGATCGCGAGAATGAGGATGATCGCGAAGAACTGCGGCATGCGAATGAGCGCCGAATAATAGGTCAGCCGGTTGCCCAGTCCCTCGGCACCGCCGACCATTTCGGCGCCGATCGTGGTCAGCAGGCCGAAGATCGATCCGACCATCAGCCCGACGATGATCATCGGCATGGCCATCGGAATGCGGATCTTGGTGAAGATCTGGAAGGTCGATGCGCCGAATGATCTTGCAAGGGCGATCTTTGCCAGATCGACCCGCCGGAATCCCGTCGCCGAATTGATCATCACCATTGGGCCGGATGCGAGCGCCACGGCAATGATGCGCGGCTCGCTGCCAAAGCCGAAGCGGAGGATCAGCAGGGGAACGAGCGCCAGCATCGGGGTGGTCACGAGCAGCAGGATGTACGGCGTCACGATCTTTTCAACGAAGGGAAACTGCGTGATCACCGCGGCAAGGACGAAGCCGATCGATCCGCCAATCGCAAAGCCGATGAACAGCTCCTTCAGCGTCACCAGCAGATGCGGCCAGAAGTTCGGGAATTCCGTGATCAGGGCCGCCGCGATCATGCTTGGAGGCGGCAAGACGTATTGGGGGACGCTAAAGGCGTAGATCAGGAATTCCGCACCGCCGATGATGATCACGGCGACAAGGATGATCACCAGAACCTCCAGCTTGGTCCGGTGGTCGCCGAGACCGAAAGACGCTCCGGAAAGACCTACGCCGCCGGATCCCGACCCTGGCTTCTTGTTGAACTCCGGAATCTTGTCGCCCAGCGTCTTGTCCACGTCCCGTCGTCGCTCCTATGCTATGGCAAATCCTGCTGCCGCCCCGCGTCCGTGTTCGATCCGCGACTTGATGTGCAGGACACGTTCGATGAAGTCCGGCTGAGTCTGGATGTCGATGGCACGCGGCCGCGGAATGTCGACATCATAAATCTCGGCAATCCGTCCCGGCCGTGCCGACATGACGGCGACGCGATCAGCGAGGAAAATCGCCTCGGCGATGGAATGGGTGACGAACGCGATGGTCTTGCCCGTCTCCATCCAGATCTCCTGGATGAGCAGGTTCATCTCATCTCGCGTGAAGGCGTCGAGCGCGCCGAACGGCTCGTCCATGAGGAGCACGGATGGATCAACGGAAAGGCTCCGGACGATCGATGCCCGTTGCTGCATGCCGCCAGACAGTTCCCGCGGAAATTTGTTCTCGAAACCGGCCAGTCCGACGCGATCCAGCAGCTTGTTGATGCGCTCCCGGTCAGGCGGCTTGCGCTTGATCTCGAAGGGAAGCTCGATGTTCTTCTGCAGATTGCGCCACGGGAGAAGATTGGCGTCCTGGAAGATCATGGCAATCTCGGGATGGGGCTTCGTCACCGCCTCATTGCCGAGCATGATGGTGCCGCTGGAGAGCCCATGCAGTCCAGCCATGGACCAGAGCAGGGTGGTCTTGCCGCATCCGGATGGACCCAGAATGCAGAGGAATTCCCCTTCGCGCACATCAAGCGAGACATTGTCGAGGGCGTGAACGGCTCCGGTGCGAGTCTGGTAAAACTTGGTTGCATCGCGGATCGCCATCTTGACGGTGTCCGTCCCGGCGGACGGCGGAAATTCCGGCTTCGCATTCATGTCCGCACTGCCACCTCTTTCGCCTTCGGCGTTGTCCATTTCACGTGGAGACCAAGCCGGCGCCCGACCCTGCATCGCGGGAAATCATGTGATAAAATTTCACGGTGCGCAATAGGGTTCTTGACCGACGCCTCCCGGATTGCTTTCATCAAGCGTGGAAACCATCCGAAAGAATGGGCTTGAGGGCCATTGCGCGAGGTCTGGTTCGCCAATGGATCGCGGCGGTGATGAACCTTGCATTGCAGTTGCGGAAGACCCAGAACGATGTAATTTAGTTTCAGGGATTGGCAGCAGGGAGTTCCGGGCGAAGGTGGACAGGACGGCAAATGCCCGGCGCCAGAAGCACGCGCCAAAGCGGCCTCCGCCGCTCGATCTCGTGTCGCGGCTCGAGCGTGCCGAGGAAACGCTATCGCCCTCCGAGCGTCGCGTGGCGGAGATCGTTCAGGCCAATTTCGATGCGGCGACCCGCATGACGATTGCCGATCTGGCGGCAAAGGCCGAGGTGAGCCAGCCGACCGTCACGCGCTTCTGCCGGTCGGTCGGGTGCGCGTCATTCGCGGAATTCAAGATCAGCCTGGCGACGACACTGACAGTTGCCTCTGCCTATCTGAAAACCGAGCGCGTCAGCGACGATGTGGGACATCTTGCCCATACAATCATGCTCCGCTCGGTGAATGCGATCCGGGAATGTCTCGATCAACTGGACTCGAAGACGCTCGCGCAAGCCATCGACGGTCTCGCGGCTAGCCATCGTATCGATGTCTATGGGCAGGGAGGCGGATCCGCAGCCGTGATTGAGGATGCCAAGCTGCGATTCTTCCGGCTTGGCATTCCGGTGTCGGCCTATATCGATGGCCATCAGCAGCGTATGTCGGCTGCAACGCTCAAGCCGGGTGACTCGGTGCTGGCAATTTCGAACAGCGGCCGGTCGAAGCCGGTAGTCGAGGCTGTCGAGATTGCCCGGTCGTTTGGCGCTCGGACGATCGCCTTGACGCGACCGGACACCCCGCTCGCTGATGCAGCAGAACTGGTGATCCCCGTGGCGATTCCGGAGAGCGGCAATGTCCTCCTGCCGACACCATCGCGCTATGCCCATCTTGCGGTCATCGACACATTGGCGGCGGGGGTTGCGGTGCAAATGGGCGCCCGGGCCCGCGACACACTGCGGCGGGTGCGTTACACACTGGCCCGCATCGGCGTGGCCATTCCCACGCCCTCGACGGACCCTACGCCATTGATGAATGGCGTCGACGCGGAGGAGTGAGAGATGCCCGAGCGTGCCGACATCGTCTTCCGCCGCGCAAACATCTACGATGGTTCGGGTGCTGCTCCCTTTCGAGGCGATGTCGCGGTGCAAGGCGACCGCATCATCGGTGTATTTTCACGTGAAGACTCGGTGGCCGTATCGGGTGAACAGGAAATAGACGCAAGCCATCTGGCGCTCGCACCCGGCTTCATCGACGCCCATACCCATGACGACCGCATTGTCATCGATGATCCCGATATGGTGCCAAAGATCAGTCAGGGGGTAACGAGTGTCGTCGTCGGCAATTGCGGCATATCGCTTGCTCCCGTGACATTCGACGATGATCCGCCGCCACCGATGAACTTGCTGGGCGGGCGCGAGGCCTACGCCTTTCCGACATTCGCATCCTATGCACACCGGCTTCGGCAGCAGCCGCCGGCCGTGAATGTCGCGGCCCTCATCGGCCATTCTGCCCTCAGGCTCCGCGCAATGAATGACATTCGCCGCAAGGCGACGGCGTCAGAGATTGCTCGCATGCAAGATCTCGCTGATGAGGCGGTCGCGCATGGCGCCACCGGATTTTCAACGGGTCTGTTTTATCCGACCAATGCCGCGGCAGACCGCGAGGAGGTTGCAGCCGTCGCGCAGCGCTTCGCGCGGCGAGGCGGCGTCTATGCCACCCATATGCGTGACGAATTTGATCGCATCCTCGATAGTATCGACGAGACCCTGGTCACGGCGGCAGATGCGGACATTCCGGTTGTCGTGTCGCATCACAAATGCGCCGGCCCGGAAAACTGGGGCCGAACGACCGAGACGCTGGGCGTGCTTGAGGCGGCTGCCCAAAAGCAGAGAGTCAATCTCGATGTCTATCCCTACACGGCAGGGTCGACCAACCTGCGCGCTGATCTCGTGACTGCCGACTATCCGATCCGGATTACCTGGTCGACACCTCACCCGGAGATGACCGGGCGAGAACTGTCTGCCATTGCAAAGGACTGGAATTGCAGTCTCGACGAGGCCGCACGGAGACTCGACCCGGCCGGCGCCATCTACTTCCAGATGGACGAAGAGGATGTGCGGCGCGTGATGGGTTCCGGCCTGGCCATGATCGGTTCAGACGGCCTGCCGCATGACCGGCATCCGCATCCCCGGCTGTGGGGCACGTTTCCACGCGTCATCGGGCATTATGCACGGGATGTGGGATTGTTTTCCATCGCGCAGGCGATCCACAAGATGACGGGATTGACCGCAAAGGTCTTCGGTCTCGCAGACCGTGGACATATCCGCGCCGGTGCCTTCGCCGACCTCGTCCTCTTTGATCCTGCGGCCATTCGCGACCGGGCAACCTACGATGCGCCGAGACTGCGTTGCGAGGGCATCGAAATGGTCTTCGTCAACGGCAGATTGGCGTTCGAACCACACGCAGGTGTGTTGGCGCATGCCGGGCGCCTGATTGGCGGGCATTCCAGAAACTGAGACACGAGAATGAAAAGATGACTGTTGCGGCGGATACGGCAAAGGTCAAACAATGGCTTTCAAAACTGGAGAAAGCGGCCGTTGCGGGAAAGGCCGAGGCCGCCGCCGCTCTGTTTGGGGCCCAATGCTACTGGCGCGATCTCGTTTCGCTCACCTGGAACATCAGGACGGCCGAGGGTCAGCAGGACATCGCCCGGATGCTCGCCGCAACGCTTCCGGGGATCAAGCCCAGCAGATTTCGAATCGATGGCAAGGCCGAGCGCACTGGGGAACTCGTCGAAGCCTGGTTCACCTTCGAGACAGCCCTTGGGCGGGGCAGGGGCCATCTTCGCCTGAAGCGCGGCAAGGGGTTCACCATTCTCACAACCTTGCAGGAGCTCAAGGGCCATGAGGAAAAGGCCGGCGCCACCCGTGAGATGGGGATCGTTCATGGCGCCCGGCGTGATCGCAGGGTGTGGCACGAGCAGCGCGCGAAAGAAGAGGCTGAACTGGGCATCACGCGTCAACCCTACTGCGTGATTGTCGGTGGCGGGCAGGGTGGCATCGCGCTTGGGGCGAGACTCAAGCGGCTCGGCGTCGACACCATCATCCTGGAGAGAAATCCGCGGCCCGGGGACTCCTGGCGGAATCGCTACCGCACCCTCGTGCTGCATGATCCTGTCTGGTATGATCATCTCCCTTACATTCCCTTCCCTGCCCACTGGCCGGTGTTCTCGCCAAAGAACAAGATCGCCGATTGGCTCGAGATGTATACGAAGGTGATGGAACTCAATTACTGGGGGTCGTCGGAATGCAAGAAAGCGGCCTACGATCCTGCCAGAAAGACGTGGTCAGTCCATGTCGAGCGGGAGGGCAAGACCATCGTGCTGAGACCCAAGCAACTGGTCTTCGCCACCGGTTCCTATGGTCCGCCGCGCGAGCCGGACATCAAGGGCAAGGCGCGGTTCAAGGGTGTCCAGTATCATTCGAGCCGGCACCAGACTGCGCAAGACTTCAAGGGCAAGCGCTGCATCGTGGTGGGTGCCAACAGTTCGGGTCACGATATCTGCGCCGACATGTGGGAGGCCGGCGCCCATGCCACCATGATCCAGCGCACGCCGACGACCGTGGTGCGTTCCGAGACGCTCATGGATATCGCCTTCGCCCCGCTCTACTCGGAACTGGCGGTGGCCAACGGCATCGATGTCGACAAGGCCGACCTGATCTTTGCGTCGGTGCCATTCCGTCTTCAGGCCGGCCTGCAGAAGCCGCTTTACAAGAAGATGGCGAGACGGGACGCCGATCTGATCAAGAGGCTCAACAAGGCGGGCTTCATGACCGATTATGGTGAGGACGAGTCGGGCCTGATGATGAAGGCCTTCCGGACCGGTTCGGGCTACTACATCGATGTCGGCTGTTCCGATCTCATTGCCGATGGCAAAGTGAAGGTCCGGAGCAATGTGGAGATTGCGGAGATTTTGGCCGATTCTGTCATCCTGACCGATGGCAGCAAGCTTCCGGCCGACGTGATCGTCTATGCCACCGGCTACCAGCCGATGAACGAATGGCTCGCCAGCATCATGTCGCGCCAGGTAGCGGACATGATCGGCCCCAACTGGGGCTATGGCTCGGGGACGCGAGGCGATCCCGGACCCTGGCTCGGTGAATTGCGCAACATGTGGAAGCCCTTGAAGCAGGAAGCTCTGTGGTTACACGGCGGCAACCTGCATCTGTCGCGGCACTATTCGCAATTCGTGGCGCTGCAGATCAAGGCGCGCCAGGAAGGTCTTCCCACTCCAGTCTATTGAGAGCACCATGCCGGTCATTGAAACCATTGCCAACAACTCCGGGGATCTCGTGGAAATCTTCCGCGATCTTCATGCCCATCCCGAAATCGGCTTCGAGGAAAAACGGACCTCCGGCGTGGTAGCCGAGAAATTACGCCTGTGGGGTATCGATGAGGTCCACGAAGGCATTGGCGGCACCGGTGTCGTGGGGCTTATCAAGGGCCGGGGCGGCGGCAATCGCAGGGTCGGCCTGCGGGCCGACATGGATGCCCTTCCGGTCACCGAGGCGACCGGACTTCCCCACGCGTCCACCAATGCCGGCACCATGCATGCCTGCGGGCATGACGGCCACACCACCATGTTGCTGGGGGCGGCGCGCTATCTGGCGGAGACACGGAATTTCGATGGCACGGCGGTGGTGATCTTCCAACCCGCCGAAGAGGGGCTTGGCGGTGCCCGCCGCATGTTGCAGGAGGGATTGTTCGAACGGTTCCCCTGCGATGAGATCTATGGCCTGCACAATGATCCCAGCGGAAAGCCGCGCCGATTCGGCCTGCGCAAGGGGCCACTCATGGCGGGCGCTTCGTTCTTCGACATCCGCTTGTCGGGCAAGGGCAGTCACGCCGCCATGCCGCATGAGTCGAAAGACGTGATCTTTGCGGCGACGGCTTTGGTGCAGCATCTCCAGTCGGTCGTGAGCCGCAATGTTGCGCCTCAGGACCCTTGCGTCTTCTCGGTGACGAAGATGATGGCGGGAAGCGCCTACAATGTCCTTCCGGCAACGGCCACGCTGGGCGGCACGCTGCGGTTCTTCTCGACCGGCGTGCGCGACCTCGCGCAATCGCGAGTCAGGTCGATCTGCGACGGCTTTGCGCTGGCACATGGCATATCCATCGAGGTCGAGTTCCGGGAGATCTTCGATGTGCTGTTGAATGATGAAGACGGCGCCGATGCCCTGCTGGCTGCGGCAGCAGACATTGTGGGAGATGACCTGGTGACCGATGATGAGACGATTACAACGGGCTCGGAGGACTTTGCCGACATGTTGCGCGCCGTGCCGGGGGCCTATGGCTGGCTTGGTCATGCCGGCACCATCCCGCTGCACAATCCAGGCTTCGTTCTTGATGAGAATATTCTACCCGTCGGCGCATCGATCCTTGCACGCGTTGCCGAACGGCAAATGCCGATGAGCCGGTAAGGTACCGTAGCGCCAGCCGGGGCCGCGTGCGGGCAGTGCCCAATCACTGATCGTTTCTGGACCGCCAGCTCTCAAGTCCGGCGATGGCTTCGCGTGCATCGATGATGTCGCAATAGCGGCGTCCCACATCGGCGAGATTCTGTTCGTGGGCCGCCAGGTCGTGATCGCCGACGCAGTCGCGCGGCACCAGAACGCGGAAACCCAGCGAGAAGGCATCGATGATGCTGGCGCGCACACATCCGGACGTGATGCAGCCTGTGACGATGACCGTGTCGATGCGGTTCCGCGTCAGGATGGCGCCCGCCGGCGTGCCGAAGAACAGGGATGGCGCCGTCTTGGTCAGCACCACGTCCGGCTTTTCTGCGGCGATGCGCGGATCAAGCTCGCAGGATGGCGTCCCGGTGATGAGGTCGAGTACCGGGCCTACCTTCCAGTGCGGTGCGCTGGCGGGCGACTCGAACCCCATGACGCAGGCGATGACCGGTGCCCCTGCGGACTTTGCGGCAGCTATGACACCGGTGCTGGTTTCGACGGCAGCATCGACCATCGGCGATCCCCCCATCGCGAAGTCCTTGCCGGTGAAGCCCCGCTGGAAATCGATTACCACCACGGCCGGCTTGGCGCCGAAGCCAACCGGCACTGCCCCATAACCACGTTTGGCGTAGACATCCGTCATCTCGGCACTTCCTTGCGGTGGACGCAGGCGAGCCCCGCGGCCAAGGGACTTGGAACGGCGGCAAGGCCGCGATAATCTGTCATCGGAATAGTCTCCGCACCCTCAATTCTCCTCATCTTATCAACACCGGGAGCAGTTGCGTCAATCATGGGATACCGGATTTCAGTCGACACGGGCGGAACCTTCACCGACATCATGGTTCTGGACGAGGCAGGCCAACTCCATATCGGCAAGGCGCTGACGACGCCCGAGCGCATCTTCCGCGGCATGCGCGAGGCGATTTCGGTGGTGGCGGACGATCTGGGGCTGGCGGTGCCTGACCTGTTGGCGCGCTCCGACATCCTGATCTACGGCACGACGCGCGCCACCAATGCCGTCGTCACCAAGCGCACCGCAAAGACCGCCTTCCTGACCACGGCCGGCTTCAAGGACACCTTGACGCTGAAGGAAGGCGGCAAGCACGGGCCGCATGATTATTCCTATGACTACCCGGACCCCTATATTCCGCGGCGTTATACCTTCGAGCTGGCCGAACGAATCGGCTCAGAAGGCGAAATCGTGCGCCCTCTCGACCAATCCCAGGTCCGCGACGTCATCGGCGTGCTGAAGCAGCGGGGCTTCGAGGCGGTTGCGGTGAGCCTGTTGTGGTCGATTGCCAACCCGGAGCACGAGCTGGCCGTCGGCGCCCTGCTCGATGACCTGATGCCGGGTATTCCCTATACCCTGTCGCACCAGCTGGTGCCGATCCTGCGCGAATACCGCCGCGCCTCGGCCACCGCCATCGACGCATCGCTGAAGCCCCTCATGCAGCACCATTTGCGCGAGATGTCCTCAGACCTGGTGGAGGCAGGCTTCACCGGCGATCTCCTGGTCTCGACCTCGGTCGGCGGCTGCCAGCATGTGGAGGAACTGATCGCCCGTCCGATCCACACGCTGAAGTCCGGTCCGGCCATGGCGCCGGTCGCCGGGCGCGCCTACATTGGCCTGGAGAAACTGGGCGAGAATGCCATCGTCTGCGACACCGGCGGCACCACCTTCGACGTCGGCCTGGTGCGCGACAACAACCTTGTCTACACCCGCGACAGCTGGCTGGGGCCACGCTGGCTCGGCGACATCATGGGAACGTCGAGCGTCGACATGCGCTCGATCGGCGCCGGGGGCGGCTCGATTGCCTGGATCGATCCGGGCGGTCTGCTGCGCGTCGGCCCGCAATCGGCGGGGTCGATGCCGGGCCCGGCCTGCTATGGCCGCGGCGGCGATCAGCCAACCGTTACCGATGCGGCCGTCTCGCTCGGCTATGTCGACCCGGCCTTCTTCAACGGCGGCCGGATCAAGCTCGACGCCGATGCGGCATCGCGCGTCATCGGCGAACTTGCGGCGAAGATGCAGCGCACGCCGGACGAAACCGCCGCAGCGATCTTGACGATTGCCAATGAGCTGATGATCAAGGCGATCGGCGAGGTCACCGTCAACGAGGGCGTCAATCCGCGCGAAAGCGTCATCGTCGCCGGCGGCGGTGCTGCCGGCTTCAACATCATGCCGATTGCCCGTGAACTGGGCTGCGACACGGTCGTGCTGCCGCGTTTCGCTGCGGCACTCTCGGCCTGCGGCATGCATTACAGCGACATCGTGTTCGAAGCGACGCGGAGCCGCTTCACCGACACCCGCGCCTTCGACCGCGGCGCCGTCAATGCGGCGCTGGCCGAGATCGCCGATGAGCTTGAGGCGTTTCGCAAGACGCTCAAGGGCGGTGCCGCCGCCCGCGCCGAGGTGCAATTCTGGGTCGAGGCGCGCTACAAGGCGCAGGTGTGGGAATTGGACACGCCGGTTCCCTCCTCCAGCCTCGCAAGCGACGCCGACGTCGCGGCACTGGCCGAAAGCTTCCACCAGGTCCACGAGCGGGTCTACGCAGTGCGCGACGAGGGCAGCCCGGTGGAGTTCGTCAACTGGAAGGGCCGCGTCGCGATCCGCATGTTCGAGCCGCCGCCCCTGACGGAATCGCAGGCCGAAATCTACAAGCCTTCGCCCGACAGCCGGCGCTCCTGCTATTTTGTCGAGACTGGCCGCAGCGATACGCCGATCTTCAACGGCGGGGTCCTGAAGCCCGGCGCCAGCATCGCGGGGCCTGCCATCATCGAGGAACCGACGACAACCATCGTCGTCTATCCCGGCCTGTCGGCGGCGCTGTCGCCGGCCGGTAACTACATCCTGAATTGCGGCTGAGGGCTTGAGCATGACTGACGGCAATCCAGACACCGGCCTCGATCCCGTCCTGATGACGGTGATGGCCAACCGCCTCGACGGCATCGTCCGCGAAATGACCAACACGCTGCTCCGGGCGGCGCGCTCGGCGGTCATTTCGTCGGCGCGCGATTTCTCCTGCTGTCTCGTCACCGGCGACGACCAATTGCTCGCACCGGCTGAGGGGCTTCCGGTCCACATCTTCGGCTGTCATATCCAGACCGCCAACATGCGCCGTTACCATGAAGGCGACATCCGCCGCGGCGATGCCTATCTCGACAATGACCCCTATGGCGGCAACACCCATCCCGCCGACCACACCTACATGGTGCCGGTGTTCTGGGAGGGCGAGCATCTGTTCACCAGCGTCGCCAAGTGCCACATGGCGGATATCGGCAACTCGATCCCGTCCTCCTATTTCGTCCTGGCGCGCGATGTCTATCATGAGGGCGCCCTGGTGTTTCCCGGTGTGCGCATCCAGCGCGACTTCAAGAACATCGAGGACATCATGCGGATGTGCCGGGCCCGCATCCGGGTTCCGGACCAATGGTATGGCGACTACCTTGCAGGTCTTGGCAGCGCGCGCGTCGCCGAGCGGCGGCTGGAGGAATTCTGCGCCAAATACGGCGCTGCCACCATCAAGCAGTTCATTCGCAGCTGGTTCGACTATTCCGAGCGCCGCATGATCGACAACATCCGGCGCCTGCCCAAGGCCAAGCTGGTCAATTCGGGCAAGTCCGATCCGTTGCAGGGCATCCTGCCCGAGGGCCTCGAACTCACCGTCAAGGTGGAGATCGACCCCGACGAGGCGATGATCCATGTGGATCTCTCCGACAACCCGCCTTGTGTCGATGTCGGGCTCAACACGTCGCTCGGCGCGGCAACCTCCGCCGTCGTCGGCGCGGTGTTCAACGCGCTCGACAACGACCTGCCGCGCAATGCCGGCTCGTTCCGCCGCCTGCGCTTCACCTACGCCGAGGAGAGCGTCGTGGCGGCGCCGAAATTCCCGCACTCGTGCTCGGTGGCCACCACCAATGTCTGCGAGCGCCTCGTCAACATCACCCAGTCTGCCTTCGCCCAGCTGGGCGACGGCCACGGCCTGTCGGAAGGCGGCACCGGGCTCGGCGTCGGCATGGCGGTGATTTCCGGCAAGGACCACCGCCACGACAATGCGCCCTTCGTCAACCGCATGATGCTTTCCACCAATGGCGGGCCGTCCTCGCCGGTGGCCGATGGCTGGGTCAACTACGCCATTCCGGTGATCGCCGGGCTCATGTACCGCGACAGCGTCGAGGTCGACGAGCTCAAGCATCCGTTGCGCGTCGAAAGTCTCGAGATTGTTCAGGACAGCGCCGGTGCTGGCCGCCACCGCGGCGCCCCGGCCCAACAGATCGAGCTGACACCGACCGGCAACGACATCATGGCCGTCGTTTCATGCGACGGGCAGCATGCAAGCCCGCGCGGCGTCGTGGGAGGCCTTGCCGGCACACCGGGATCGACCTGGCGGGTCAGCGGCAATGGCGACCTCGAGAAGCTCAACAACGTGATCCAGTTCGTGATGAAGAAGGGCGAAGGCTTGAGAGGGCGCGATTCCTCCGGCGGCGGCTACGGCGATCCGCTGGATCGGGATCCGGCCCTCATCCTCAAGGATGTGCTCGAAGGCTGGGAAAGCCGCAAAAAGGCACTGGATGTCTATGGCGTGGTGCTAAACGGCGAGATCGAAGACGACAGCCTCGCCGTCGATACCGCGGCAACGCGCGCGAGACGCGCCGAACTCCGTAGCGGCAAGGCGAAAGCACAATGAGCTGCGCCGCCCACCCCGGCCATGTCCGCGATCTGGCCGAAGCGCTGGCCAACGGATCACTGACTGCCGAAGCGCTCGTGGGGCGCTGCCTTGACCGGATTGCCGAGGTCGACGGCCAAGTGAAAGCCTGGGTCCATGTGCTGGCCGATGAGGCCATCGCCTCAGCCAAGGCGCTTGATGCCGAACAAAAGGCCACGGGCCGCCGCAGCCTGCTGCATGGCATTCCCATTGCCGTCAAGGACGTGATCGACGTCGCCGAGCTGCCGACCAGGGCCAATAGCCGAAGCCGGGCCGACATTGCGCCTGCCGCGCTCGATGCCACGGTGGTCGCCCATCTCAGGGCTGCCGGCGCCATCATCCTCGGCAAGGTGCACACCACGGAATATGCCTATTTCCAGTCGATTCCGCCGACCCGCAATCCCCATGACCTCGCCCGCACGCCGGGCGGGTCGTCGGCCGGATCGAGTGCCGCCGTGGCGGCCGGCATGGTGCCGCTGGCGCTCGGTACGCAGACGGCGGGATCGGTCAACCGGCCGGCCGCCTTCACCGGCATCGGGGCCTTCAAGCCCACCACGCGGTCGATCGGCGGCACAGGGATCGTGCCGCTGGCACCGTCCTACGACACGGTCGGGGCGTTCGGTGCCGCGCCACAGGACGCAACCCTGTTGGCGGCGATCTATGCGCCGGAACAACTGCGCCTCCATGAGTTGGACCACACGCCCTTGCAGCGCGTCGTCATGCTTGAAGACCCGCTGATCGCCCGCAAGGCTGCCCCGTCGACACTGCCAGCGGTGAAGGGCCTCGCAGGCCGGTTGCAGCAGGCCGGGTTCGGCATCGAGACGGCCGAAAGCCCTGTGCCACTGGATGACATGATTGCGGACCACCGCACGGTGCTGCTGTTCGAGATGTCGCGGCTTCATGGCGCGCTCCCCCGAGACCTCTTGTCGCCGTTTCTTGCCGCTGACATCGAGAAGGGCCTGGCGCTGGAGCCACGTGAGTATCATGCAGCCCTCCATCGCCTGGCACTGGCGCGGCAGACCTTCTGGGCGGCGTTCGAGAACGACTGCGTGATGCTGATGCCGGCAGCACCCGACATCGCACCATCCGACGGCACGACCGGAGATCCGGCCTTCGTCGTTCCGGCGACAGCGCTCGGCGGTCCCGTAGCATCTGTCCGGGCCGGGCTGGATGCGCCGTCGGGCATGCCGATCGGCGCCATGCTGTTCGCCGCTCCCGGTGCCGACCGGTCGCTGGCCGGGATGCTGCTATCGGACAGCGTCAGGGACGCGGGGCTGTAGCCAGCGCCTGCTCGAAGGCGTGACCAAGCCGCAGGAGAAGCGCCTCGCTCCATGGCGGGCCGATGAGCTGGATCGCCGCCGGCAGTCCGTTGCCGGTGAGACCTACCGGAATCGACAGCGCCGGCAGGCCCAGCACGTTGACGCCGCTGGTGAGGCGGAGGAAGCCTGAGACAACCTCCATCATCTGCGGGCCGTCGCCCACATCCACCTCGGCGATGGCCGGAACCGGAATGGCCAGCACCGGCGCGATCAAAACGTCTACAGTGCTGAACACGTCGCATATGACGCGCTGCTGCAGCGCTGAGCGCTCACGCATGGCACGGATGTAGGTTTCAGTCGAAACATCACGGCCGGCGAGCAGTCGGGCCCTGACCTGCGGAGAATAATCCTCTGGCCTGATATCAAGATAGTGCCGGTGGAAGGCCGAGGCTTCGGCCCCGAAGATGTTGCGGTAGATGGCGAAGGCATCGCCGAAGGCTGATGTCTCGACGGGCTGCGGCGCCAGCCCCAGTGCCTTCGAAACAGCGATGGCGTTGTCGAGACAGCGTTCGACATCGGGATGAAGACTCTCTGCCAGAAATCCCTTCGGTACACCGAAGCGGATCTCAAGCAAGTCTCCATCGAGGGCGTGCAGGAGTTCGGCGTGGGCGTCGGTCTCCAGTTCCGGATCGGCAGGTGCGGCGAGGATGGCGGTCAGCAGCGCTGCATCCGCCACCGTCCGCGCCAGGGGCCCCACCACGTCGAGCGTCGATGACAGGGGCATGGTGCCGGCGGTGCTGATCCGGCCCAGCGATGTCTTCAGCCCCACGATACCGCAGCAGGCGGCAGGAATTCGGATCGAGGCGCCAGTATCGGAACCCAGCGCGCCGAAGCACATGGCCGACGCCACCGCCGCCGCAGGCCCGCTCGATGACCCGCCGCTTACATGGTCCTGATTATGGGGATTGCGCGTTGGGCCATAATGGGCGTTCAAGCCGATGGGCCCCACGGCGAACTCCGACATGTTGAGCCGTCCCAACGTTACCGCACCGGCACCGTCCAGCCGCCGCAGCACATCCGCCGTCGCCGGTGCC
>CAZECZ010000073.1:0-21000 GCA_964510815.1 uncultured Aestuariivirga sp. | reverse complement strand
GGCATGGCTGATGAAATGCTTTGTGCCGTTGATGACGAAATCGTCGCCATCCTGCCTCGCAAACGTCTTCATGCCGCGCACGTCCGAGCCGACGCCGGGCTCGGTCATGGCCAGGCAATCGGACTTCTCGCCGCGAACGGCGGGAAAGAGATACCTGTCGCGCTGTTCGCCCTGGCAGGCCATGAGGATGTTGGACGGTCTGGCCACGCAGGTCCAGTGCAGCGCGTAATTGGCGCGGCCGAGTTCCCTCTCGTAGAGTACCCAGGTCAATGTATCGAGGCCGGCGCCGCCCACTTCGGCGGGCATGTTGGCGGCATAGAGTCCTGCCTCGATGGCCTTGGCCTTGATTGCGTCGCGGAGATCGTGGCGGAGCACGCCGGTCTCCTCGATCTCAGCCTCATGGGGATAGAGTTCGTTGACGACGAAATCGCGCGTCGTCTTGATGATCATCTGTTGTTCGTCGGAGAGATTGAAGTCCATGATCTACCTGATGTGAAATGTCTCGGAATGGCCGTCGACAGCGATGGCCTGACCGTTGACCATCTTGGACAGTGGGCTGGCAAGGAACAGGCACATGTCGGCAATCTCGTCGGGCTCGACGAAACGCGGAATCGACTGAGCCCAGACGGTCTCCTTCGCGACCACGTCGAAGGGCAGACCACGGATATCGGCCTCACCCTGGATCACCCGGTTGATGCGGTCTCCCGCCACCGAACCCGGGCAAATGGCGTTGCACCGGACATTGTAGGGCCCAAGTTCGATGGCCAGCGACTTGGTGAGGCCGATCACCGCCCATTTCGCCGCAGCATAGGGCGTGCGGTTGCCGAAGCCGAAGAGGCCCGCCGTCGATGAGAGATTGATGATAGACCCCGCCTTCTGGTCTTTCATCACCGGCGCTGCGCGCCTCGCGCAGAGGAAGTGCGAGTCGAGACAGACTTCGATGCAGTCGCGCCAGTCAGCATATTCGATATCGTCGACTGGCGCAGTCGGCCCTTTGACGCCGGCATTGTTCACCAGCACATCGAGGCCGCCCAGATCTTCGAGTGCCTCATCGAACCAGGCGTCGATCTCGCCCTCGCTCTTCACGTTCACGTGGGTCGCGGCGATCTCCGGGAAATCCTCACGGAAGCGGGAAAGTGCCGTCTCGTTCACATCGCAGATGTGAACCTTGGCGCCCTCTGCTGCAAAGGCCTTGGCGATAGCCCTGCCGATGCCGTCGGCGGCGGCGGTAATCATCACGCGCTGGGCCATCGCCCGTCCTCCTATTTTGCCTTGGCCTTTTTCCGCGCCTTGAGCTCGCGGTCCAGCACCAGGCCAGCGCCGATCTTGTGCTTCTTGAAGACCTTCATCATGTCCACCAGCACGGCGTTGCGTTTTGCTTCGATCTCGGCCACCGTCTGGCCCGCGGCCTGAGCTTCACATCCCTCCACAAGACGTGTCTCCAAGTCTTTGTTCCACTTGGGGAACTTGAGGTCTGTCCAGTCGAGTTCCAGGGTCGGGTCGAATTGCTTGATGAAGTCGCGCATGCCGCCGGGGCCGCCGGCCACGTGATAGGTGAGGAACGAGCCCATGAAGGCCCAGCGCATGCCGGCCGAATAGATGATGGAGTCATCGATGTCGCCGGTGGTGCCGATGTCCTTGTTGAGGACATGCAGCGCCTCGCGCCACAGCGCCTCCTGCAGGCGATCGCAGATATAGCCCATGATCTCCTTCTTGAGGCGGAGCACATGCATGCCGATCGACTCAAAGTATTCGGCGGCGCGATCCATGGCCTCCGGAGAGGTCTTCTCACCGGGAACGATCTCGACCAGCGGAAGCAGATAGACCGGGTTGAAGGGGTGGCCGATGATGACTCGTTCGGGATGCTTGCACTGGCTCTGCAAATTGGTTGGCAGGAAGCCAGATGACGAAGAGGAGATGATCACCTCCGGCCGTGCGGCCGCGCCGATGTCCTTGAACAGCTTGATCTTGAGGTCTTCGCGCTCTGGGGCCGCTTCATGGATGAAGTCAGCTTTCGAGGCCATCTCCTTGAGATCGGTGGTGAATGTCAGTTTGCCCTTCTTGTCGGGCTTGCCAAGCAGAGCTTCCAACGAGGGCCAGGCCGTCTTGATCTGCGCCTTCAGCCTGGCTTCTGCTGCGGGCGAAACGTCATAGGCGATGACATTGAATCCGCGGAACAGCAGCCGCGCCGCCCAGCCCGCACCGATCAACCCAGTGCCGGCGATGCCGACGGTCTTGATCTTGGCCATGTTATTTCGCCCTCGGCGCGAGCTTCAGGATTTCGCGGCCCTCGTCGGGCGTCGCCACCTTGGTGCCGAGCAGCTCGATGATCTTCACGGCCTTCTCCACCAGCGTGCCGTTGGAGGCATAGACACCCTTTTCGAGCCATAGATTGTCTTCGAGGCCAACCCGCACGTGGCCGCCCAGCAGCACGGCCTGTGCCACCGCCGGAAATTCGTTGCGGCCGATGCCGAAGGCGGCCCAGATGGCGTTCGCCGGAAGCTGCGCCTTCTGGTAGGCCATGGTCTCTGAGTCATAGGGCGCACCCCACGGGATGCCGAGACAGAGCTGGAACAGCGGCGGATCGTCGATCAGGGCTTCGGCGCAAAGCTGCTTGGCGAACCAGAGGTTCCCTGAATCGAAGATTTCCATTTCCGGCTTCACACCATAGGACTTGATGAGCTTCGCCTGTTCACGAAGCTGTGTGGGGGTCTGGATGACGATGGTGTTCCCGTCGCCGAAATTGAGGGTGCCGCAATCCAGCGTGCAGATTTCCGGGCGAAGCGCCTTGATGTGGACGAGCCGTTCCTCAGGTCCGACGAGATCGGTGCCCTGGCCCCAGGCCATCGGCGTCTCGCCCGATCCTACCTCCACGTCGCCGCCCATGCCGGCCGTGAGGTTGATGATCACCTCCTTGTTCTTGTCTCGGATGCGCTCCATCACTTCGCGGTAGAGGTCGACGCTGCGCGCACCCTTTCCAGTCTTGGGGTCGCGCACATGGCAGTGAACGACGGTGGCGCCAGCGCTGGCGGCCTCAAGCGCGGAATTGGCAATCTGTTCCGGGGTCACCGGAATGGCGGGGTGCTTGCCGACGGTGTCGCCCGCACCGGTGACAGCGCAGGTGATGATGACTTTAGGCTGCATGGATGGAGTCCTCCTCTGGATCGCAAGACACTAGGCCTGCTGCAAAAGCTCATTTGACTTTTTTCGCCAATTGCTTTTCTTTTTCCGCCGTGTCCCATCATGACGTCGCCTTCCTCCTGGTGCCAAGGTTTTCGATGATCGCGCTCTATGGCGCGCTGGAGCCCTTGCGCGTCGCCAACCGCTTCGCCGGTCCGACCTTTTCCTGGCGCTTCATTTCGGGTGACGGCCAGCCGGTCGCCGCCTCCAATGACATCCCGGTCTCGGTATCGGGCAGTCTCGCAGACGTCGGCAAGCCCGACATGGCAGTCGTCTCGGCGAGTTATGAACCAAACCGGGGCATCACCCGGCCGATGCTCACGGCACTGCGGAAGTTGGCACGGGGCAGGGTGCTGCTGGCCGGGATCGACACCGGCCCGTTCCTGCTCGCCCAGGCAGGGCTGCTCGACGGCTACCGTGCCACCTGCCACTGGGAGAGCCTTCCCGGCTTCCATGAGCGCTTTCCGGACGTGCAGGCCGAGCAGTCGCTGTTCGTTACCGACCGCGACCGCATGACCTGCGCCGGCGGTGCCGCCGCCATCGACATGATGCTGGACTGGATCGGCCGGCTCCTGGGCAAGCCACTGGCGGTCGCCGTTGCCGATCAACTCGTCCATTTCCGCTCGGTGGAGCAGCCGGCGCAGTCGAGGCTCCCTGCCGCCACCCGCTACGGTACCACCGATCCGCGCCTGCTCAAGATCATCACCGCCATGGAAGAGCAGGGCGAAGACCCGCTCGATGCTGAAGCTCTCGCGCATCTTGCCGGCATCTCGGTCCGCCAGATGGAGCGGCTGTTCCATGACAGGCTCGGCGAGCGGCCGATGGGCTTCTACCTCAAGCTCCGCCTCGAGAAGGCAGAGCGTCTCATCACCTATTCCACCATGAGCATGCGCGAGATCGCCGTCGTCTGCGGCTTCTCATCGCTGCCGCTGTTCTCGCGGAGCTTCCGGGCGCGTTACGGCAGGCCGCCGAGCGCGCTGCGCACTTGATTTTGCCTGAAGTCTTCGGTTCATTCACACGATGTCTCCCGTTTTTGCGCTTTTCATGCTGGCGACTGCTGCCAATGATCCTCCCTCGCCGGAGAACTGGTGCCAGGTTGGCCAGCAGGTCATCATTCCCGATGGCCGCGAGGGACCCGTTACCGCGGTGGACGGCGATATCTGCAAAGTGCTGGTCTACGGAGAAAAATATGTCTCGCTCTGGGCCTATTTCCTGATCGAACCGGCGTATCCGCGATATGGCCGTTAGAGCGGAGATCAGCCTCCCGATTGCCAGGCACGGATCGCTTCGTTTGGCCACAGCAACATGATGATGTTGAGCGTGAGGTTGTCCCGGATCACCAGGGCCACGCCGATTTCCATGGCAAGCGCCAATATCACGGTGAGCCACACCGGCAACCTGGAGGCAAGGGCGAAACCCAGCATCATCGCAAGGATATCGCTGAACGAGTTGACGACGCTGTCGCCGTAGTAGCTGAGCGAGATCGTGCCGGCGCGGTAGCGTTCGATGATGAAGCTGGAATTCTCGAGAACCTCCCAAGTGGCCTCCACGAGCGTTGCGGCGGAAAGCCGCCAGCCCAGTGGCTTTTGCGCGAACAGCAGCCAGCCTGCGAGATAGAACAGGAAGCCGTGGATGACATGTGAGAAGGTGTACCAGTCGGCGAGGTGCTGTGAATTTTCAGAACTCAACACCGTTCCCTGCCAGAGCTTGACGTAACCGCACTGACAGATCGGTGATCGCCCCATGGCGTAGAGCACAGCGACTGCCACCAGAACGATTGCCGATACCGCAAACACGTATCGCAGGTTTGGACAGCTTTTGAAGCGGGTGATGAGAGTCATCGATCCATCGTTGCACCTCGGGTTGAAGATATCATTTTCCGGGCGCTTTGGTGTGGCTGACGCGATCTTATTAACGCCCGCTTAATGGCTGGCAGTCACTGTCTGAGTTGAGTGTTTGGTTCAGCGTACCGGGTGCCGGATGTCGTCAGTTGACATATCTGGAAGCAGGAGCGCGGCTGCAGTCCGGTCGCCGGCTGTCGTCGCGGCGTTTGCGGCCGCGCTGTTTTCCAGTGCGCTCCTGATGTTCCTGGTCCAGCCGATGTTTGCAAAGATGGCATTGCCGCGGCTGGGCGGGTCGGCGTCGGTGTGGTCACTGGCGCTGGTGTTCTTCCAGCTCGTTTTGCTGCTGGGTTACGGATATGCCCATCTGGTGACCAAATTGCTGCGCTTGCGGCACGGCGTGATCCTGCATGCCGGTGTCATGGCGCTGGCACTCAGCAGCCTGCCCGTCGGCATTTCACAGGCATGGCAGCAGCCACCTGAGAGTGCCGAAGCCATTTGGCTTCTGGGCCTGTTTGCCGCGTCCATAGGCCTGCCATTCTTTGCCATCTCCGCCAATGCGCCGCTGTTGCAGGCGTGGTTCGCGCGGTCCGGCCATGCCCAGTCGGCGGACCCTTACTTCCTCTACGGTGCCAGCAATGCGGGGAGCTTCACGGCTCTTTTTGCCTATCCGTTTGCGGTCGAACCATTCATCGGGCTCGGGCCGCAGGCTTGGTCATGGACCGTGGGCTACGTGCTGCTGATGGCCGTGGTGGTGAGCTGCGGATGGCTCGCCGCGTCAGCCGTGCATGGGTCCGCGACAGCGGACGCCGGTCTGCGATCCGCCATGCGGCCGGCTTGGCAAGCACAAATCTCCTGGATCGCATTGTCGGCTGTACCGTCAGGGCTGCTGGTCGGCGTCACGGCCCACATTGCCATGGACCTGGTGTCGGCCCCCTTCATGTGGGCCGTGCCGCTAGCGCTCTATCTACTCACCTTCGTCATCACGTTCCAGAGCAGGCCGATCATTCCACATGGGCGCGTGATCCGGCATCTGGGCCTGCTGGCGGCACCGCTCTGCCTCTTCGCCCTGTCGCCTGCCACGAATCTCTGGCTGGTACCGCTTCATCTGCTCGTGGTGTTCTGGATCACCATGGCTTGCCATGGCGAGCTGGCACGGCTGCGTCCGGATGCCGGTCATCTCACGAAGTTCTATTTCCTGATGTCGCTCGGCGGCGTGTTGGGTGGCAGTTTCGCGAGTCTTGCTGCGCCAGCGTTGTTCAACGACGTGCTGGAATACCCGCTGCTGCTGGTGGCCGGCTTTGCCGTGATCGGTGTGATCCGCCACCCATCGTCACAGTTCACTGCCGCGGTATCCGCTGCCATCGTCGCTATTCCGCTAGCCTTGCTGTTGGCGTCCTATTCCCAGCATGTGCAGCCGTTCGCCAAGCAAATGCTGCTGCTTGGCTGGATGCTGGCATCGCTCGCGGCACTCCTGGCTTTCAACGCGAAGCCATTGGCACAGGCTGCGGTGCTCTTTGCCGTGATGCTTGTCTACGAAACAGTGAGCCATGTCCCGTCGCCCATTGTGCAGTCCCGCAGTTTCTATGGCGTGCTGGCCGTTTATGGCATGCAGCAGGGCCGCATCCATATGATGTCGCATGGCACCACCAAGCATGGTTCGCAAGTGTGGACGGATGACAAAGGACTGCGCATCGCCGCCAATCCCTCACCGCAATCCTACTATTATGCCAATGGTCCCTTCGGATCGCTATTCGCCCACCTGCGCGAGAGCGGTGGAGGCGCCAAGGATGTGGCGGTCGTAGGGCTCGGCACTGGCGCCATGGCATGCCATGCCTTGCCGGGCGAGCAGTGGAGTTTCTTCGAGATCGATCCGGCCGTGGTCCGAATTGCGCGCGATCCGTCCCTGTTCACCTATCTGCGGGACTGCGGGCCCGATGACCGCATTGTGATCGGTGACGGCAGGCTGAGGCTGGCGGCAGAGCCGCCGGCATCATTTGACGTCATCGTGCTGGATGCCTTCTCCTCCGATTCGGTGCCGGCCCATCTCATGACACTGGACGCACTCGACATATACCTCTCGCGCCTGAAGCCAGACGGCGTGGTGGCCTTCCACATTTCCAACCGGTTCATGGAGCTTTCAGGCGTCATCGAGGCTTTGGCGCGGGCAAGGGGGCTTCCGGTCTACTACAACTCCCTGGACAATGGGGTGTGGAAGCCGGATGCCAGCAGGCTGGACCTGACCCCGCATCTGGCGGTCATCGGCGCCAGCCCCGCTGCACTCGGTGGCCTTGCCCGCGACCCCGCCTGGCACATGGCTGATGCAGAGCGCGTTTCCGCGGCCTGGACGGATGACTATTCGAATACCCTCGATGCCATCTGGCGCAAACTTTGGGGCCAGAGACCCTATTGAGAACCGCTGACCTCCAATGTCCGCGTCAGGCGCGGTTGACTTACGTCAAGGAGGCGGCGCGGCAGAGGCACTAGTTCGCCAATGTCATCAACCTGAAGCCACTGCGGGGTCAGAGCATGAATATCGAACAGGTCGCCGGCATCGGCCACAACAAGGCTCCGACGGCCATCCGCGTCGAAGTCCGGCTGTTCAACTCCCTGACCAAATTTGCGGGACAGGAAGGCGCCTGCCGGATGCTGGAACTCATGGCTGGCGCCACTGTCGGTGACCTCGTCGATGAACTGAAGCTGCCGGCCCCGGAAGTCTTCCTTGTGCTCAGGAACGGGCGGGACGTTTCACCAGGCCTCTATGGCGGAGGGCGTTTCAACCGCGAGGCCCCGCTCGATGACGGTGACGTCGTCGCGTTGTCGGGACCCGTGCCTTACAGTTACGGCTACGGCGCACCGGTGGTTTAAGCTGTTCCCATCCTTCTCCTCTGCGTTGATGCCGGCAAGAAGCGCCAGGCAAACCGGGTGTCGAAACGGCCGGCCTTCGTTGAAGATTGTGCAGCGCATTACTGAATCTAAACGATAACTGCCCGAAGCTGCACAAACCATGACCCTCCTCCCGGGGCCAAAGAAGCGTAGACAATCGATCTGATTTCCCTTAGCAATTGGAGCCAGTGACCGAGTTGCCCGTCAGAAGGTGTCATGGGGTCTTGCCGGGAATTTTGCCGGTACGGCCGAATACAGTGAATATCGCAATGAGGAGGTTGCGACCATGCAGAAGTCGCTACATATCGACCCCATAAAATGTACAGGATGCAAGCAGTGTGAGATGGCTTGTTCCTATGAGAAGACAGGTGCGTTTGAGCCTTCAAAGTCGCGCATCAAGATCTTTGACTTCGAGGAACAGGGCCGCAAGGTTCCTTACACCTGCACGCAATGCGCCGAAGCCTGGTGCATGCACTCCTGCCCGGTCGAGGCCATCACAAAGGATGCCAGCACCGGGGCAATGGTCGTGAATGAAGCGACCTGCGTCGGCTGCAAGGTCTGCACCATCGCTTGCCCCTTCGGCACGATCAACTACATGGCGGACGTGGGCAAGGTGCAGAAGTGCGACTTGTGTGCCGGCGATCCGGCCTGCGCCAAGGCCTGCCCGACGGAAGCCATCACTTACATCGACGCGAACTGGACTGGTCTCGACCGTATGCGTGACTGGGCCGGCCGCACCAACGCAGCAGTGCTCTAAGGGGGTCGCCATGTCTTGGACGAGAAAGATCCTTCGTGTAAACCTGACCAAGGGAACCTGCACGCCCGAACCGCTCAAAATGGAATGGGCGATGGATTATCTGGGCTCGCGCGGTCTTGGCAGCAAATATCTGGTCGAGGAGGTTGACCCCAAGGTCGATCCGCTCTCTCCGGACAACAAAATGATCATGGCCACCGGGCCGCTCACTGGCACCATGGCTTCGACGGGTGGGCGTTATACCGTCATCACCAAAGGTCCGCTGACCGGTGCGATCGCGTGTTCCAATTCCGGTGGCTATTTCGGCGCGGAAATGAAGTTCGCCGGCTGGGACATGATCATTTTCGAAGGGAAGTCGGCCAAGCCCGTCTATCTCTATGTCGAAAACGACAAGGCCGAATTACGCGACGCCTCGCATCTTTGGGGTACGTCCTGCTGGCACACCGAAGAAGCGATCAAGAAGGCCCATCAGGACCCGCAGATTCGTGTGTCCTCGATCGGCATGGCCGGCGAGAACGAGGTTCTGTTCGCGGCCATCGTGAACGATCTCCATCGCGCGGCTGGCCGCTCAGGTGTGGGCGCGGTCATGGGGTCGAAAAACCTCAAGGCCGTGGCGATCCGTGGCACCAAGGGGCTTTCCGGTGTCAAGGACTTCAAGGCATTCATGGACGCGACGGCGGCGGGTAAGAAGATTCTCGCCGAGAACGCCGTCACCGGCCAGGGCTTGCCGAAATATGGCACCCAGGTGCTGATGAACGTGATCAACGAGATCGGTGCCTTGCCGACCCGCAACCATCGGGATTCGCAGTTCGAGGGTGCCTCCAAGATCTCGGCTGAGGCCATGCAGGAAAAGCGGCCAACGGACGGCAAGTCGCAGTTGGTGACCAACGCCGCCTGCTTCGCCTGCACAATCGCTTGCGGCCGCGTGTCCAAGATGGACCAAACCCACTTTACGGTGGTCAACAAGCCGGAATATTGGGGCGCGTCAGGCGGTCTGGAATACGAGGCAGCCTGGGCGCTGGGTGCGGCCAATGGCGTGAACGATCTCGAAGCACTGCAATACGCCAATCTCATCTGCAACGAGCACGGCATGGACCCGATCTCGTTCGGTGCCACGGTCGGCGCGGTTATGGAGCTCTATGACATGGGCGTCCTGACCAAGGAGATGATCGGGCTTGAAGCACCGTTCGGCTCGGCGGAGGCACTCGCCCAGCTGGCGGAAATGACCGCCAAGGGCGAAGGCTTCGGCAAGGAGATCGGGCAGGGCTCGAAGCGCCTCTGCGCCAAGTACGGCCACCCGGAGCTGTCAATGAGCGTGAAGGGTCAGGAGTTCCCGGCCTACGATTCGCGCGGCATCCAGGGCATGGGTCTCACCTATGCAACATCAAACCGCGGCGCCTGCCACCTTCGCTCCTACACGGTTGCCTCTGAGGTGCTCGGCATTCCGATCAAGACCGATCCGCTGGCGACCGACGGCAAGGCCGATCTGGTCAAGGCCTTCCAGGACGCGACCGCGACGTTCGACGCGGCAGGCATCTGCATCTTCACCAGTTTCGCATGGACGCTGGCCGACGTGCAGCCGCAGTTGCAGGCGGCCTGCGAAGGCGACTGGTCGCTGGAGAAGATGAACGAAGTCGGCGAGCGTATCTGGAATATGGAGAAGCTGTTTAACCTGGCGGCCGGCCTCACCAAGGCCGACGACTCGCTGCCGAAGCGTCTCACGACCGAGCCTGCAAAGACCGGCCCCGCGAAGGGACTCGTCAATGGCCTCGATAAGATGCTTCCTGAATATTATCAGGTGCGTGGTTGGGACGCCGAGGGCGTGCCGAAGAAGGAAACGCTGGAGCGGCTCAGTCTCTGAGTCGTCTGCCAAGGTTCTGCGAACGGCGGCGTCCAGCATTGCCATGCTGGACGGCGCCGGTGCAGAAGATGGTGTTTTGAGTTCGTGTGTCACTCGACACACGACTCCGGAAGCGTGAATTCGCACTGACATGAACGGGGTTGCGATATGAAGTGTCTCATTCTTGGCAATGGTCCGACGGGCGTCGTTGCAGCAGAAGCCCTGCGTGCGGCAGATCCGGCCGGCGAGATTGTCATGGCAGGGAGTGAGAAAGAGCCGCCGTATTCGCGTATGGCGATCCCTTATCTGCTCGCAAACAATATCGACGAGCGCGGCACTTATCTGCGTAAATCGGACGACCATTATGACAAGCTCAACATCAAGCAGCGACGGGGCCGCGCCGTCTCGCTGGACTGCGGCAAGCGCGAGGTCCTGTTCCAGGACGGTCAGAAGGAGAGCTTTGACAAGCTTCTGATTGCGACGGGTTCCCATCCGATCCGCCCGCCGATTCCCGGCATAGACCTGCCGCAAGTGCAGACCTGCTGGACGCTGGAAGATTCGCGCGCCATTGCCGGACTCGCCAAGCCTGGCAGCCGCGTTGTGCAGCTTGGCGCCGGCTTTATTGGTTCCATCATCATGGAGGCGCTCCACGCACGCAAGGTAGAACTTACGGTGGTCGAGAAGGGCGATCGCATGGTGCCGCGCATGATGACGCCGGTGGCTGGCGGCATGATCAAGAGCTGGTGTGAAGCCAAGGGTATCCGCGTCATCACATCCGCCGGTATCGAGCGTATCGATGCGGCCAGGCCCGGGGGCGAAGTGACGGTCACGCTCTCGACAGGAGAAAAAATTCCGGCCGATCTCGTGATTGTATCGGCTGGTGTCGCTCCAAACGTTGGTTTTCTGGATGGGACACCGGTCAAGGCCGCCAGCGGCGTTTTGGTCAACGAACGGATGGAAACCTCGGTTCCAGGGATCTATGCGGCCGGCGATGTCGCCGAGGCACCCGATCTGTTCACCGGCGCCCATCTGGTGGCGGCCATCCAGCCCAATGCCGCCGACCAGGCTCGTATTGCGGCTCTCAACATGGCCGGCCAAAAGACAAGATTGCCGGGCGTGCTGGCGATCAACGTCCTCGATTCCATGGGGCTTATTTCCTCATCCTTCGGCCAGTGGTGGGGTGACAAATCCGAAGATGGCGTTGAGCTCGTGGACAGTGACGGCTACCGCTATCTGAGTCTTCAGTTCCAGGACGATGTCTTGATCGGGGCGACGTCGCTGGGTCTCACCGACCATGTCGGCATGTTGCGCGGCCTCATCCAGAACCGCACCAAGCTCGGTCCCTGGAAGGAGAAGCTGAAGCACGATCCGCTGCGTTTCCCCGAGGCCTATATTGCGTGCACGCAATCACCGACGATTATGGTCCATTCACTGCACCTGCATTGAGATGAATGTCGTCCTGAAGCTCTACGCGACACTGTCCGACTATCTGCCGCAAGGTGCGCATGACAATCGGATCGAGATCACGATTGACGAAGACGAGACGGTCGGCTCGATCATCGCGCGCCACCATTTGCCCGAAAAGCTCGTTCACCTGGTGCTCGTCAATGGCGCTTACGTGCAGCCGCATGACCGTGCGACCCGACGCCTGGCGGCTGGCGACCATCTGGCGATCTGGCCGCCGATCGCGGGTGGCTGAACGCTTGGTTAACCTCCATGAGTTGGAGCGTGAAATCTCAGTCACTCCGGCCGAGTACGCCCGTGCCCTTGGTCTCGCTTTTCCGGGACATGTCACGGGAGGTCCGCTCAGTTTCCGGGTGACATCGGGCGAGGTCGCGATCTCGTTCGACCTGAAGGTTGGGCCGGAGCGTCGGATCGCGCTGTTCCACCTGCCTACACTGTTCGTCCGCATCCGCTTTCTCTCCGGCGATCAGGAGTCGCGCCAAAGGGTACTTCGCCACATGGACCTGGCCATGCAGAAGGGCGGCGGATAGCGCCGCAAGGTGCTCGACGCCTTGATCTTCGCAGGACTATCCTGCTTGAGACGAGAGGGACAGATGGACGATCACCAACTCCTGCGCTACAGCCGCCACATCATGCTGCCGCAGATCGATGTCGCCGGGCAGCAGCGATTGCTGGCAGGCCATGTGCTGGTCATCGGGGCGGGGGGGCTCGGTTCGCCAGCGGTGCTCTATCTCGGCTCCGCCGGTGTCGGGCGGCTGACGATCTGTGACGGCGACGCTGTCGATCTCACCAACCTGCAACGACAGATCGTACACCGAGAGACCAGCATCGGCGTCAACAAGGCGGTCTCCGCCGCACGGGCGCTGCAAGAGCTTAATCCTGACTGCAACGTCGTCGCCGTCGAAAAGCGCGTCGGCCCGGATGATCTGGCCGAGCTGGTCGCGAATGCCGACGTCGTCGTCGATTCCAGCGACAATTTCGCCACCCGCCATGCGGTCAACCGGGCCTGCGTCGCCAAGCGCAAGCCCTTGGTCACTGCCGCTGCCATCCGCTATGCGGGCCAACTTGCCGTCTTCGACCTTCGCGAGCCAGACTCACCGTGCTATCATTGCCTGGTTCCCGACGAGTCCGCGGAAGATGGCGACCAGTGCGCGACCATGGGCGTTTTTGCTCCCGTCACCGGCGTCATCGGTGTCTTACAGGCGGGCGAAGCGATCCGCCTTCTTGCCGAGCGAAAGTCGCCGGTTGCCGGCCGCCTGATGCTGTTTGATGCCCGTGCCATGGAGTGGCAGTCGCTTGATCTGCCGCGCAACCCTCAGTGTCCGGTGTGCGGGTAACATAGCGGGCCTGAGCGTTTGGGGGTTGAATCTGGCCGCCATGCCAGCGAAAGCTGATGTGGCGGAACAAGAAATAGCGAGATGACACCGGATCTGCCTGCCTCCATCGACGACACCGTCAGCCTGCTGCGCTCAACCGGCTATATCGCCGGCCGCGATCTGGCGACGGTGGTCTTTCTGGCACTCAAGATGGGCCGGCCGCTCTTCCTCGAGGGCGAGGCAGGTGTCGGCAAGACCGAAATCGCCAAGGTCCTTGCCGAAACGCTGGGCCGCAAGCTCATCCGCCTCCAGTGCTACGAGGGCCTCGACGTCAGCTCCGCCGTCTACGAATGGAACTATTCCGCCCAGATGATCGAGATCCGGCTGGCGGAAGCCGCCGGCGAACTCGACCGCCAGCGGCTCGAAGGCGACATCTTCGATGAGCGCTTCCTCATCAAGCGGCCGCTGCTTCAGGCGCTGGAACCGCATCTCGGGGCCGCGCCCGTGCTGCTCATCGACGAACTCGACCGCACCGACGAGGCCTTCGAAGCCTATCTCCTCGAAGTCCTCTCGGACTTCCAGGTGACCATTCCCGAGATCGGCACCATTGCGGCGAAGGAGCCGCCCATCGTCATCATCACTTCGAACCGCACCCGCGAGGTGCATGACGCGCTGAAGCGCCGCTGCCTCTATCACTGGGTCGGCTACCCGGATGCCAGGCGCGAACTGGAAATCGTGCAGGCGCGCCGCCCCGGCGCATCAGAAGCGCTGGCCAGGGAGGTTGTGCTCTTCGTCCAGGCGCTCCGTGGCGGCGATCTCTTCAAGGCGCCGGGTGTCGCCGAAACGCTGGACTGGGTGACGGCACTCACCGAGCTCGATGCGCTAAGCCTCGACCCGCAGACCGTGAACGACACGTTGGGCGTGCTGCTCAAATACCAGGACGATATTTCCCGCATGCAGGGTACCGAGGCCAAGCGCATCCTTGACCGGATCAAGGATGACATCCGCGCGATGCCGACTACATGATAGTCATGACCGCTTCGTCGAGCCAGATTCAACCGCGTTTGTCCGGTAAGCTTGCCGAGAACATCATGCATTTCGCCAGGGTACTCCGCGAAGTGGGCATCCCCGTCGGCCCTGGCGCCGTCCTCGATGCGCTCGACGCCGCGCAGTGCGGCGCGCTCCGCACCCGCAATGATTTCTACTGGACGCTCCATGCCGTCTTCATCAAGCGCCGCGACCAGCGCGACATCTTCGATCAGGCCTTCCACGTGTTCTGGCGGAAGCCCGGGATACTGGAGCAGTTGATGCAGCTGTTGGTCCTCCGCAACGAGCGGGACGTGGACGATAATACCCGGCACGCAGTGTCCCGCCGTTTGGCCGAAACCATGCTCAACGGCCTGGAGGCGCAAGGCCAGCCACGACAGAATCCTAACGACATCGAGGTCGATGCCAGCCTTACCGCCTCGGCCGACGAGGTGTTGCGCAAGAAGGACTTCGAGCAGATGTCGGTGGCCGAACAGGCCCAGGCCAGACAAGCCATCGCAAGGCTGCGACTGAACCGTACCGAAGTCATGACACGGCGCTTCGAACGGGCGCTGAATGGCACCCTGATCGACATGCGCCGCACGCTGAAGGGCTCGCTCAGGGCAGGGGGGCATTTGATTGATCTCGAACGCCGCCAACGGCAGTGGCACGAGCCGCCACTCGTCGTACTCTGCGACATCTCGGGCTCATGTTCGAACTATTCCCGCATGTTCCTCCACTTCCTCCACGCGCTCACCAATGACCGCGACCGGGTGACGGTGTTCCTGTTCGGTACGCGCCTCACCAACATCACCCGCGAATTGAAGCGCCGGGACGTCGACGAGGCCATGGCCAGGGTGTCGGGCGCCGTGACGGACTGGTCCGGCGGCACGCGGATTGGCGCGTCGCTCAAGGAGTTCAATTACTGTTGGGCGCGGCGCGTGCTCACTCAAGGTGCCCATGTCCTCATCATGACCGACGGGCTCGACCGCGAGGACGTGGGGCTCCTCGACCACGAGATGCAGCGCCTCAGGCGCCAGACACGCCGCATCGTGTGGCTCAATCCGCTGCTCCGCTTCGAGGGATTCAAGGCGCTCGCAGGCGGCATCCGTGCCATGCTGCCATTTGTCGATGAATTCCGCCCGGTTCACTCGCTGGAGTCGCTGCAGGGTCTCGCCGACGCCCTTGCCGCCCCGCCGTCTTCCGCTCATGATCCGCGTAAATGGATCGCCCAATCGCTTCACTAGGAGACCTCCATGGCCGCATCCGATCATACCATTTTGCAACAGGCCTCCGACTGGCTGAACGAAGGGCGGAAGGTCGCCATCGCCACCGTCGTCCAGACCTGGGGCTCGGCCCCGCAACCCATCGGCAGCCAACTTGTCATAGATCGTGACGGCAATTTCATCGGCTCGGTCTCGGGCGGCTGCGTCGAGGGTGCAGTCGTCACCGAGGCCGTAGACGTCATCGTGTCGGGCACGCCCAAGCTCCTCGAATTCGGCGTGGCGGATGAAACGGCATGGCAAGTGGGGCTTGCCTGCGGCGGCAAGATTGGCGTCTATGTGGAGCCCATTTCGTGAAGCGCGATCTTCTCAATGACCTCCTCGAAGCCCGCGCCCATCGCCGCGCTGTCGCCGTCATCACTGATCTCAAGTCCGGCGACCAGCGGCTCGTGCCGCGTAGCGAGGCACGCAATGATCCGTTCGCGGAGCAACTGGACGAGGCCTTCCGCTTCGACCAGTCCGGCACCCATGACGGCCAATTCATCAACGTCTACAATCCGCCGCTGCGCCTTGTCATCATCGGTGCTGTTCATATCGCTCAGGCCGTCATCCCCATCGCCCAGCAGCTCGGCTACGACATTACCGTCATCGATCCCCGTGGCGCCTTCGCCACGGGTGCACGGTTTCCCGAAGTTGCGCTTGAGGTCGAATGGCCCGACGAAGTGATCCCGGCGCTCGGCCTCGATCCGCGCACTGCCATGATTGCGCTGACCCACGATCCCAAGATCGATGATCCGGCGCTGCAGGCCGCATTGAAATCCAACCTGTTTTACATCGGTGCGCTTGGCTCCAAGAAGACGCAGGGGGCGCGTACCCTGCGCCTCAAGGATGCAGGCTTTACCGACGAGCAGATCGCTCGCATTCACGGCCCCATCGGTCTGCCCATCGGCGCCAGGGGTGCGCCGGAGATTGCCGTTTCCATCATGGCCGAAATGACCAGAGCTTTGCGGTTGGGCGCGTGACATGAAGTTCGGCCAGATTCCCGTCGGCGAGGCGGAAGGCGCCATCCTTGCACACTCGGTGAAGCATGGGAGCGGCGTGTTCAAGAAGGGCAGGGCGCTGTCAGCCGCTGATATCGAGACCCTTGCCGCATCAGGTGTCGTGTCCGTCTTCGCCGCAAAACTCGCCCCGCATGACGTGCCGGAGGACGAAGCTGCCGCCGCCGTGGCGCGGGTTGTCGGCGGCGAGGGTACCGTGACCCAGGCACCTTTCACCGGCCGCGCCAATCTCCATGCCGCAACCCGTGGTCTCGCCGTCGTCGACACCGCGCGGGTGCGTGATCTGAACCGCCTGCACGAGAGCCTGACGCTCGCCACCGTGTCGCCCTTCGCCGTCGTGGAGCAGCGCGAGATGGTGGCGACGGTGAAGGTCATCCCCTTCGCCGTGCCGCGCGGCGTGTTGAACGAAGCGCTGGCCGTCATCGGCACGGCGCCATTGGTCCGCGTCGCAGCCTTCCGGGGCAAGCGCGCCGGCCTCGTCGTCACGGTGCTGCCACAGACCAAGCCCTCTATCGTCACCAAGTCGCAGGAAGCCATCCGGGAGCGCGTCGCGGCACTGGATGGCGAACTGACGGAGATCCGCATTACCGGCCACAACACTGACGAAGTTGCAGCGGCCATCCGAGAGCTGCGTGAGGCAGGCTGCGATCCGATCCTCGTCTTTGGTGCCTCGGCCATTGTCGACCGTGGCGACGTCATCCCCCAGGCGCTGGCCGATGCGGGCGGCGAGGTCGTTCATCTCGGCATGCCGGTGGATCCCGGTAACCTGATGATGCTTGGGCATCTTCAGGACGCCTCGGTCATTGGCGTTCCCTCCTGCGCGCGCTCGCCCAAGCTCAATGGCTTCGACTGGGTGTTACAGCGGCTCATGGCCGGTGTCGCTGTTACGGCGGAAGACATCATGGACATGGGAGCAGGAGGCCTTCTGGCCGAAATCGCCACGAGGCCCAGCCCCCGCGAGCGGAAGACCGTGGCCCAGCTGGCGCCAAAAGTGGTGGCCGTGGTGCTGGCCGCCGGCCAATCGTCGCGCATGGGCACCAACAAGCTCCTCGCCGACGTCGGAGGAACCGCAATGGTCCGGCGTATGGTGGCCGCGATCGCCCCCGCCGTCGATCAAGTGATCGTGGTGACGGGCCGCGACGCCGACCACATCATGGCTACCCTCGACGGTATTCCTGCCAGCTTCGTGCACAATCCCGATTTTGCTCACGGGCTTTCCACGTCGCTGAAGCGTGGTCTCGATGCCGTGCCGCCCGATGCCGATGCTGCATTGATCGGCCTGGCCGACATGCCGCTGGTCGATGCCGCCGTCGTCGGCCGTCTCGTCGCGGCCTTCAACCCGGCTGAACACCGCTCCATCTGCGTGCCGGTCCACCATGGTGAGCGCGGCAATCCGGTGCTGTGGGGCAAGCAGCACTTCGAAACGCTCCGAAGCCTCACCGGCGACAAGGGTGCCCGCGTGCTGTTCGACAGTCACGCGGATGAATTGGTCGAGGTCGCCATGCCTGACCGCGCCGTCCTCACTGACATCGATACGCCGGAGGCCCTCGACGATTTCAGATCAGGCCGTTCGACCTGAAGCCGAAATGGCCCTTGCGGCCAACGATGATGTGATCGTGCACCAGCACGTTGAGCCGCTGGCCGGCGTCGATCACCTTCTTGGTCATCTCGATGTCGGCCATCGACGGGGTGGGATCGCCTGAGGGGTGATTGTGGATCATCCCACTGTGTTCATTATCATTTTGATATTCAATGATTTTTTTGAAGAACCCCTGAAGGTGGTGCCGGGGTTTGGGAGCTGCGCTTAGTGCGCTATCGTGATCGTCACGGGCGATCATCAGCGCGCTCAGCGAGTTCACGTCACGCACGGCACCGAACTTCATCCTTTCCGCCTCACAATTCAAGCCCACCGATTCGGCGGAGCCCTCGGGGCATCCACGAGCTGGCAATCCGGCTATCCAGTCGTCTTGCGATACCGCCCTTTCCTCGGTGATCCAACATAGCATATGAGATCTGCCGCCTTGAGCGCGGCGATGTCCCGTCGCGCGGTTTTCAGACTGACGTCCCAAACAGCCGCGATCTCCCTGGCGTCGCATCGACCCTCGACGACTCGGCCCAGAAACCAGCGTTGTCGCTCATTGATCTCTGCCCGATCAGGGACATTTATAGGGACACGTTCAGGGACACGTTCAGGGTCATATTCTCGCGCACCCGTTGCTGAACGTCCGCCAGCGGCTTCGCCGGCCGCATAGGCTTCACGGGCTCTGGCGAGCGATATGCGATCCACCGGGCCGGTCAACGGGATCGCCGCCGGGCCTTCGAGCAGGCCGAGAACGAAGGCCCTGATGACGGGCGACGAAACCACCAGGCGCAGGAAATACACCGTATCCGGCCCGTGCTGCGCTGAGAGCCAATGCTTCACGGTCCTCTCGCTCGCATCCGTCTGACGCATGAGCTGCTTGATCGCACGGCGGCTGTCTCCATGCTCTTTGCGCAGCAGCTCGGCGATGGTCTGCGCGTAGGTGTCGCGTCCGCCAAGAACGCCTGTCCATAGGGGAAATTTCCTGCCCGTTTTCGGCAACATCTTCCGTTTTCTCCGCAGCTAAACTGGTTTCCGTGCGGAGTGGCGGCAGAGGCCCGTCATGCGCTGCGGCGGTAGGTCGCCCGGACCGCCGCAGGCAATTTCGGGAGGGCGTAATGTGATGGGCCAGCGACTTTACGATGATCGGTCAGGGCAGCCTGAACGTCCTCTTCGGGCTGCCGAATACGTCCGCATGTCCACGGACCATCAAAAATATTCGACCGAAAACCAGTCCGACGCGATCAAGCAGTATGCTGAAGCCCGCGGAATAGAGATCGTCAGAACCTATGCCGATGCGGGGAAAAGCGGCCTCAAGATTGAGGGACGCGACGCGCTCAGACAGCTCATCGAGGACGTGCAGTCCGGGAACACTGATTTCACCTTGGTTCTCGTCTATGACGTCAGCCGCTGGGGGCGTTTTCAGGATGCCGACGAGAGCGCCTATTACGAGTATATCTGCCGACGCGCCGGCATCGCCGTCGAGTATTGCGCGGAGCAATTCGACAACGACGGCAGCCCGATCTCGACCATCGTCAAAGGCGTCAAGCGTGCGATGGCCGGCGAGTATAGCCGCGAGCTATCGACCAAGGTGTTTGCGGGCCAGGGCCGGCTGATCGAGAAGGGCTACCGTCAGGGCGGACCTGCCGGCTTCGGTCTCCGCCGAACCCTGATCGACGAGCATGGCGTCATCAAAGGGGTTCTGGGCCGTGGGGAGCACAAGAGCATCCAGACCGATCGGGTGATCCTGACGCTTGGCCCGGCGGAAGAAGTCGATCTGGTGCGCGGCATCTACCAAGCCTTCGTCCATCAGGGATACAGCGAGCGGGAGATCGCTGCCGATCTCAACCAACGGGGCCTACCGACCGATCTTGGACGACCCTGGACCAGGGGAACGGTCCACCAGATTCTGATCAACGAGAAATATGTCGGCGACAACGTATGGAACCGCCGCTCCTTCAAGCTGAAGAAAAAGCGCGTCCAGAACGATCCCGAGATGTGGATCAGGTCGCCGGACGCCTTCGTGGCCGTCGTCGAACGGGAATTGTTCGAGGCGGCCAGGACCATCATCAGCGCACGCTCCTTCCGTTTGAGTGACGAGGAGATGCTCCAATCTCTGAGGAAGCTCTACCAACAGAAGGGTTTGCTGTCCGGCATCGTCATCGACGAATGCGAGGGGATGCCATCCAGTAGCGCCTATAGTTCCCGCTTTGGTAGCCTGCTTCGCGCCTATGGCCTCGTGGGCTTCACGCCGGATCGCGATTACCGATATGTCGAAATCAACCGCGAGCTGCGCAAGCTCCATCCCGAAATCGTCCGCGAGGTGCTCGACGGATTGCGGGCTGCGGGTAGCGACGCCTGGCAGGATCTTCAGACCGACCGGGTGATCGTCAACGGCGAGTTCAGCCTCTCGGTGGTGGTAGCCCGGTGCGTCGAGACGCCGACCGGGCTGCTGCGGTGGCATCTGCGCTTCGACACCTCGCTCGCGCCCGACATCACGATCGTCGTGCGAATGGACAGCGCCAATCGCGCGCCGTTCGACTACTACCTGTTCCCGCGTATCGACATGCTCTCCGAAAAGCTGCGGCTGGGAGAGGAGAATACGCTCGGGCTCGACGCCTATCGCTTCGACGGCCTCGAGCTTCTCTACGACATTGCCACGCCCATTCCTCTTGGGGAGGCCGCATGATGCCTGCCGTCCGTCCGAACAGGGTCGAAATGATCCCGATCTCCCGGATCACCGTTCTGAATCCACGCGCGCGCAACAAGCGTCAGCACCGGGAGATCGTGAACAACATCGAGGCCATCGGCCTGAAGCGTCCGATCACGGTGA
>CAZECZ010000072.1:16323-21058 GCA_964510815.1 uncultured Aestuariivirga sp. | reverse complement strand
GATGCTGTTCCACATGTTGATGGGCAGCGTGTCGATCTTCTGGAACACGTAGGCATAGGTGGTGAAGTCGAATTTGCGCGGCCAGAAATCGCCGCGCATCGCATCGGGCCGCGACTTCACCGACATGATCATGACCCAGGCCAGCGGCAGGAGGATGATGATCATGAAGAAATTGATGATGCCATGGCGAATGATGGCCGGCATGTTCCGGGCAAACCAGTTGGTTGGCGGTACGTGCGCTTCGGATTGCAGTGCTGTATCGCTCATCGCCGTCACCCTCTCGTCCGGAAGATGCGCAACAGGATAATCATCACGATCATCATGGCGATCGATCCGATCAATCCGATTGCGGCGGCAAAACCTTGCCGCCAGAGGCCCAGCTTGAAGGCCTGGTCATACATGAAGATTGTCCAGGTGTAGGTTGGCGCATCGCGGTTGAAGCCGCCGAAGATGAGATATTCGTCGATGACCGCCATCGCGGAACCGAAACGCAGCACCACGAGGATCATCATGATCGGCATGAGGCGCGGAAACGTCACATGCCAGAACATCTGCCACTCGTTTGCGCCGTCAATGCGGGCGGCTTCCGGCAGATCCTTCGGGATGGCGGCCAGTCCGGCGAGAAAGAAAATCGTGTGGTAGCCGAGCCCCCACCAGACTTCCATGGCGGCGATCGCCGGCAAGGTGAGGGACGTGCCGCCGAGCCATTGCGGCGCATTCTGCAGCGTGAACAGCCCCGTCGTATTGACCAGGAAGTGATTGATGGGCCCGGACTGGTAATTGTACATCCACTTCCACAGCACGAAGACGAGCGTGCTCGGGATGACCGCCGGTATGAGAAGGACGACACGGTAGACGGTCGCCAGAACCGGGCTCTTCACGCGATCGATCAGGATAGCGAGGATGAGCGGAAGAATGATGCAACCCGGCAGGAACATCAGCGTGAAGAGTGTGGCACGCCAAAGGCTCTGCCACATCAGCGGGTCATTGAGCGCCGAGATGTAGTTGTCGAGACCGACCCAGTTCGCAGGCTGGTTGTCGAGATACTGATAGTCGGTGAAGCTGATCCACAGGACGCGGACGATGGGATACGCCTGGTAACCGATGAAGAACGCAATCGCCGGCACCAGAAACACCCAGGTGCGCAGGTCTTTTCGCAGCATGCCAAACCAGCCGGGAGCGGTGGCTGCGAGATCGTCAAGTTGCCGGTCGGCTATGCTGGCCATGCCGGTGCATCCAAAGTGCAGAACAGCGTGTCTGGCCGTGTTCGGGCAAGCATGTCGATCGAGGCTCCGGGGAATCCGGCCGGAACGCCTGAAACGCCCCGGCCCATTGATCGTCGGGCGTACTAGCCGCGGCTCATTTCTGCCTTCACGGCCTCGGTGATCTTCTTCATCACCGCCTTCTCGTCGGTCTCCTCGCCCTTCAGATAGGCATCCCAGATGGGCTTGCCGATCACGAATTGCTGGAGGCCGAAGAGGTGGTTGGTGATGGCCTTGGCGCGGTCGAGCTGGCCGCGCACGAGCGACACGAACTCCGGCATCCAGTCCGGCTTGTTCGCATCCCAACCTGCATAGATCGACTTGTAGGGCGGAAGCTGGCCGGGGTGGCCACTTGCCGTTCCGGCGATCGAATCCTGCCAGATCTGCATGTCGTAGGTCAGCGCCTTGATGTACTCCGCAGCCTTCTCCTTGTTCTTGCCATGCTTGAACAGGGCGCAGCCGGTGGTCCAGAAGACGGTCGAGCCCGCGCCATTGCTGAACTTCGGGAGCGGGCCGAGGTGCAACGCCTTGGGATCGTCCCAATATTGAGCCATGCGCAGCGGTGCATTGAAGTACTTGGAATAATATCCCACGCGCTGCGCCGCAAAGGCCACCTCGTCCGGCGTTCCATTGACGCCGCCGTCGGAGGAGCCTTCGAGCAACAGGTCGGGAGTCGACATGGCGAAGATCTTCTTCATCAGCTTGAGGGCCTCGATGGCCGCGTCGCTTTCGAAGTTGAACAGGCCCTCTGGCGTGTAGACATCGGGGCTCATCGAATGTGTCATCGGCGCCAGCGAGCGCCAGCCGCGGTCGTCATAGGCAGCGCCGAAGGGAGCGGCCTGCGAGTCGACGATTGCCTTGGCATTGGCAAGTTGTTCATCCCAGGTTTCGGGTGCCTTGTCGGGCAGGCCGGCCGCGGTGGTGAGGCCCGAGTGCCAGGAGTTGCCGATCACATCGAGCAGGAATGGCCAGCCATACAGTTTTCCATCCACGGTTCCTTCCGCACGGATCGACGGGATCATGTCGTCCAGCACGTCCTTCGGAATATAGTTATCCCAGGGCTCGATGACGTCGGCCTTGATCATCGCCGTCATCTCGACGAACGGCGTCTGGCCGACGTAGACATCCCAGGTCGATTCCTGGTTCTTGGCCTCGGCGACGAACCGCTCGATACCAAAGCCCTCGACCGGAGCAATTTGATAATTCACGCCCGGGAATTTCTCGTTGACCTTCGGAATGCTTGGATGCAGGTCCTGAATCCATTGATAGAAGGTGGGCGTCAGCGGTCTGTCCTGTGCGAGAGCCGGCATGATGCTGGCCTTGCCGGCAACGCCGATCCCGGCCATGCCGAGACCAGCCATCAACGTGCGGGACAGAAATTCCCGCCTGTCGATCTGTCCGCCGAGCAACGCCTGTCGCGACGCCGCCTGCAAGAGAAGTTCCCGTTCCTTGCGAATGCTCATAGGCTTTCTCCCGATTAGGGCCGGGAGTCCATGCCCCGGACCATTGCACCCCAACCCTCCCATAATTTGTCACGCTCTACAACAGGCGGCATTGTGGCGAGGCTTGCAGGTCCGGCGATTTTCGGCAAATCTGCAATTCCGTCACGCAGGAGGTCTGGCACCTTGGCATCAGTCGATATTGTGCAGGTGCAAAAATCCTACGGCCCGCATCAGGTCATCCACGGCATTTCCGTTGAGGTGCCCGATGGTGAGTTCCTGGCGCTTGTGGGACCCTCGGGCTGTGGGAAGTCGACACTCCTCCGCATGATCGCCGGTCTCGAAGACATATCCGCGGGCCTCATCCGGATTGGTGGCCGGGTGGTCAACCAGCTCGAACCCAAGCAGCGCGACATCGCCATGGTGTTCCAGAGCTATGCGCTCTATCCGCACAAGACAGTGGCCCAGAACATGGGTTTCGCCTTGCTGCTCAAAGGCGAGCCGAAGGCTGAAATCGACAAGCGCGTCATGCAGGCGGCCGAAATTCTTGACCTCGTCCCGCTGCTGGCGCGCTATCCGCGGGAGTTGTCGGGCGGCCAGCGCCAGCGCGTCGCAATGGGCCGCGCCATCGTGCGCAGTCCCGCCGTTTTCCTGTTCGACGAGCCGCTGTCGAACCTCGATGCCAAGCTTCGGGTCCAGATGCGGGCGGAAATCAAGGAACTGCACCAGCGGTTGGAGACCACCACCATCTATGTCACCCATGACCAGGTGGAGGCCATGACCATGGCCGACCGCATCGTGGTCCTTCACGACGGCAACGTTGAGCAGACGGGCGCGCCGCTCGAACTCTATGACAAGCCTGCCAATCTGTTCGTCGCTGGTTTCATCGGTTCGCCCTCCATGAATTGCCTGGAAGGCATCATCCGCAGCCAAAACGGAAGGCCTGCGTTCGAAGCGGCTGGCGGCACGATGCTTCCGTTGGCGGCCGCTCCCACGGCGAGCGACGGCAAGCCCGCGATCTACGGCATACGGCCCGAACACCTGGCACTTGGCGGTCCGGTCGAAGCAGCCGTTTCGGTTGTCGAGCCCATGGGCGGCGAGACGCAGGTGATCGGAAAGCTCGCCAGCCAGAAATTCGTAGGCGTGTTCCGTGAGCGGATCACCGCGCGGCCAGGCGACAAGCTGCCGGTGTCGCCGGATCTCGATAAAGTCCACCTTTTCGACGCCGCAACGGGCTTGCGGCTCTGACCGCAATTGAACCCAAGGCATGGGATGTTCACATGAGCGTACTCGACAGTTTCCGCCTCGATGGAAAGCGGATGTTCATCACCGGTGGCAGCCGCGGCTTTGGCCGGGCGATCGCACTTGCCGCGGCCGAAGCCGGCGCCGACATTGTGCTCAATGCCCGTGATGCGACTGTTCTGGAACAGACGGCTGACGAAGTACGTCAGCGCGGCCGAAAGGCGTGGACCATTGCGGCCGACATCGCCGACCCCGCCGTCTGCGAGGAGGCATGTCGCAAGGTATTGGCGGAGCCGGGCGGGATTGACATCCTCGTCAACAATGTCGGCGGCCGCAATCTCGATGTCCCCGTCGAGGACACCAGCCTTGCGACATGGCAGCAATTCATCGACCTCAATCTCACGCACGTCTTCCTGTGCACGAAGATGATCGGCGGCGCCATGCTTGCACGCGGCGCGGGCCGGGTCATCAATATCGCCTCGGTGAGCGGCATCATCGCCAACCGCGGTATCGCCGGGCGGCATTATGAAACGGCCAAGGCAGCCGTCATCCACTTCACGCGCGCCACGGCAGCCGACTGGGCGCCGCGCGGCGTCACCGTGAATGCCATCTGTCCTGGTCTGTTCATGACCGAGCCAAACCGTGAATGGGCGAAGAAGCACCCGGAGGTTATCGAAACATTCGTCAAGTCGGTGCCGATGGGGCGAACCGGCGAACCCCACGAGATTGGCCCGCTTGCCATCTATCTCGCTTCGCCCGCGTCAAGCTACGTCACGGGTGCCAGCTTCGTCA
>CAZECZ010000072.1:0-16223 GCA_964510815.1 uncultured Aestuariivirga sp. | reverse complement strand
GCCATCTATCTCGCTTCGCCCGCGTCAAGCTACGTCACGGGTGCCAGCTTCGTCATCGACGGCGGTTATACGCTCTGGTGAACCTCACAGCTTGATCTGCTTGTAGCTCTCCATCCACGGCCGCACGCGTTCAAGTGCTGCGCTGGCGGCGATGACGCCGTAGTCGTCGTAGCGGCGGCCTGCGATCTGCAATCCCACCGGCAAGCCATTGTCTGCCAGTCCTGCCGGGCAGGAGGCGGCCGGATGGCCGTTGAAGTTGATGAGGAAGGTCATGCACCATCCGATCAGGCGATTGATCTTTTCGCCGTTCACCTCCACTGGCCCCAGCGTGTTGCCGTCCGTGGCATTGTCGACGGCGAGGCAGGACAGTGTGGGCGCGGCAAGCAGGTCATACTTGTCGAACACTTGCCGCAAGGCATCATAGACTTCGCTGCGGATGGCCTGGTCGTTGATCCAGTCGACCGCAGACATCTTCAGGCCGATCTCGTCCCAATGCCAGAACTCGGGCGGCATGTCGTCGTGATGGTTGCGCCGGATGTCGATGCCTTGGCGCTTGAAGTCCTCGAGGACGGCCACCTGCTTCACCGCGCAGAAACGGCACCAGGCCTCGCTCAGCTCCATATGCGAACGCTTGATGCCGATATCGACCTCCTCGACAATGGCTCCGGCATCGCGCAATGCGTCAACGGCCTTGTCGGTCACCGCTGTTACACGCTTGTCGACGGGAAAGGTGCCGTAGTCGCGGGTGTAGGCGATACGCTTCCCCTTGATCGAGGCACGCAGCGCGCCCATGAAGTCAACACGGTCATTGAGGGCGAAAGGATCGCGCGAGTCGTAACCCTGCAGCGCCGACATGGCGAGGGCTGCGTCTTCCACCGTGCGCGAGATCGGGCCCTCGAAGATGAAGGGCGTCATGGCGCCAAAGGCATCCGGGCGCGACACCAGCGGGACGCGGCCGAACGACGCCTTGTAGCCATAGGTCCCGCTCCATGCCGACGGAATGCGGGTCGATCCGCCGCCATCGGTTCCCTCGCAGATGGGAAGCAGGCCCGCAGCGACCGCGCCGGCACTGCCACCCGATGATCCGCCTGTGTTCTTGGCCAGATCGAAAGGGTTGCGCGATGGCCCGAACATGTAGTTGTCGCAGGTGCCGCGGAAGCCGAAGATCGGGCTGTTGGTCTTGCCGACGATGATGGCGCCGGCTGTCTCCATGCGCTCGGCCCACATGCAGTGGAAGTCCGCTGTCCAGTTCTTCAGCGCCCGCACGCCGCCGAAGGTGCAGACCCAGCCGGGCTTGAAATCGAAGCAGTCCTTCATGGCCACGGGCACGCCATGCAGCGGTCCCAGCTCTTCGCCGCGCATGACGGCGGCTTCCGCCTTCTTCGCCGCATCGCGCGCTTGGTCGAGATGCAGGATGATCAGCGCATTGATCTTGTGGTTATGCGCCTCGATCCGGGCGATGGCTGCATCCATCACCTCGACGGGCGAAATCTCCCGCCTGCGGATGCGCCCGGCAAGCGACGCTGCGGTTTCGGTCTTGGTGAGATCTTCCAACGCCGGCATGCTGTGCTCCACATCCTATGTTACATTTGACATGATCGCCCGGATTCCCTGTTCCGAGGTCAAGAGGCGGTCATATTCGGGCGGGCGCAACTCACCACCCATGAAGACATGGCCGCGCCGGAAGCGCATGCCGCCTTCGGCGAGCTGCAACGCCGCAAAATGAATTTCGCTGGGTTTCGCGGCGCCGACGATCCGGTCCACGTTGCGCGGCGTGATGCCGCCGCCTGGCATGACGATGATGCGGTCTCCCGCCCGTTTGACCAGTTCCGTGATAAGCGGCAGCCCTTCGAGAACGCTTGCCTCCTGTCCGGATGTCAACACCCGTTCGACGCCAAGGGTGATCAGTGTTTCAAGTGCTGCGAAGGGATCAGGCGTCATGTCGAAGGCGCGATGGAAGGTGACGGCCATGGGCCGTGCGATCGACATCAATTCACGCGTCCGCGGCACATCGATCAACCCGTCCGCGGTCAGTTGGCCGATCACCACGCCGTCGGCACCCTCGGCTCTGGCGGTCTCGATGTCCGCGGCCATGACGGCGAATTCCTCCGGGCTGAACAGGAAGTCGCCACCACGCGGGCGGATGATCACATGCAGCTTGATCCCGGATATCGCTCTGGCTTGCCGGATCATGCCGCGGCTGGGCGTAATGCCGCCCTCGATCAGGCTGGCGCAGAGTTCCACCCGCGCCGCACCGGCATCCCTCGCTGCCGTGGCCCCTTCGACGGAATCGACACAGATTTCACAGATCATGCCGCATGCCCAATTTCGAATGAAGTCACCACAGAAAGCGAGTCCGCGCAAGGCATGAGCCTGCCTTGCAAGGCCCCTTCAATTCGGCGAAGAAAGGCACCCACGGGAATGAGAGGCCAGACGATGAAGCTTCTGGGAGCCGAAAGCCAGGGCAGCGGCGCAGTCAATGAGGACGGCTTTGGGTATGTAGGTAGCCCCGATGGTGTATCTGCCGCGTGGATCTTCGACGGCGTCACCGGCATCAACCCACGCAATCATCTGCCGGCCGGAAGCGATGCGCAATGGCTGGTTGCTCGCGCGCAAGTGCATCTGACCGAACTCGCCCCGCGCGACATCGCGCTGGAGAATTTGCTTCATGATCTCGTTGCAAGACTGATCGCCGACTGGGCTACTGCTTCGGCCAAACTTGATCTGCCGCGCGACTACGATCCGCCTGCCGCCTGCCTCGTGCTGGTCAAGCGCTATGCCAACGGTTGGCAGTGCTTGAGACTGGGAGATTCCTGTCTTCTGGCCCGCGAGGCCAAGGGCGACCACCGCATCCTCGCTGCCTCGCCCAACAACAGCTTTGATCACTGGCTTGCCCGCGAGGCCCACAAACGGAGGGAGCAGGGGGTATTGGACGTGAAAGCTCTGCTCGCTGAATTCGCTCCCCAATTGCGCGAGGCGCGCGCCAAGCGCAACCGCCCGGACGGCTACAGCGTTCTCGAATGCAGCCGCGACGCGCTGGCAATGCCGGAGATCGTCAACCTCGGATGGCCGGCTCAGCTCTTGCTGTGCACCGACGGCTATTACCGTGCCGTCGACACCTATGGATTGATGGACGACGGGCAGCTCATGGATGCCAGTGCTGACGGCGTGACGGACGTATTGAAACTGATCCGGTCGACTGAGGCCGGCGACTTGGACTGCATGCGCTTTCCCCGTTTCAAGCCAGCCGACGATGCAACAGCCTTGATGCTGACCCACCTCAAGTCGCGTTCGCGTTCAGGAACGATCGGATTGGAAATGCGTTGAAATGATACGGGTCTGCATGTCAACCGGACGTGACAGCATGGGGAATGGTATTGTTTTTCCGGTTTCCGATGCCAGCCAACGAAATGGCAGCCGAGCCTCTGCCCTGTCTGCGGACCCGCCTCACTTGCCGCCCCAGGAGAGCGTCACCGTGCCGCTGCCATAACCACTCAGGTCGAGCTGCGTCTCGCCGACGGAAAGTGCGATGCCGCTCGTCCCCAGTTTGATGAACTCAATCCGTGTTTCCCGGGCAGGCAAGGTCAGGCAGCTGACCGCGCCGCTGGCCCCTTGAAGTGATCCGGCGCCATTCACCCGGACTAAGCGCGGCGCGGCGTGGGCCGGAACATGGAGGCACAGATTGACATCGCCGTCGCCATACCCGTCCTTGCCGCTGATGGTGATGCGGTCACCATCGACCGTGCGATAGACATCGTCTAATTGCGCGCCGCTCACTGTCGACAGCGCCACAATGACGGGCACGGCAAGGACGAACTGTGGGATCATTCGGCGCAAGGTGAGAACATGCTCCTGAACAGGGGATATTGCCCACCAAGCTAGCCCAGGCGCTCATCATTCCTTATGGGGTCGATGCCCCATTTTCGCTTGCGGCGAGGGGAATGGCGATGCGGAAGCAGGTGCCGCCACCAGGCGCGCTGCTCACGTGTATTCTGTAGCCATTTTCCTGCGCCAGTTGGTATGCGATGGCGAGACCAAGCCCATGTCCATCCGAGGATTGCGATTTCTCGTAGCTCCGGGCAAACGTTGCCTGTTCGTCCTCGCTCATGCCCGGGCCGGTGTCGGCAATGACAAGTTCGACGGCGGTCCCTTGGCGCTTGATCCCGATCAGCACCTTACCCTCGGCCGTATATTTCACGGCGTTCTTCGTGAGATTGCTGGCGATGCGGAGCAGGGGCGTCGGAGCGCCGGTCACCGGCAACGAATTCGGGACGATGCGCAGACTGAGCCCCTTGGCGCTGGCCTCCCGCGTGAAGACGGCAGCCAGCGTGTCGAGGATGAGGTTGATCCTGAAGGTTTCGATGCCGCCGGTGCCGGCCTCGTCCGGCGTTGCTGGGTTGGCCTCTGCACCGTGCGCCTCGGGGCGGCTGTCTTCGAGGTAGTTCAGCAGCAGGTCTTCGGCATATTGCAGCGCGCTGTGCACGGTATTTTGTGCCTCGCTCTTCCCGCTGCCGGCAAAACTGTCCAGCGCAAAGCGCAGCGAGGCGAGGGGTTGGCGCAAGTCATGTGAAGCTTCGGCAAGCTGCGCGCGGCGCCGTTCGGCCAGCTCCCGGGTCCGGTTGAAGGCGCGCTCGGTTTCGAGCAACAGCCTGGACTTCTCCGCTTCCCGCCGTGCCGTATCGAGTTCGCGTTCCAGCGAGGCGCGATAATCGAGGTTCAAGGCGCGGGCGCGCGTCGAGAAAGCGATCATCAGGCCGGTCGCTATGATGAGATAGGTGAGTTTCGCCAGATCGTGATTGACGAAATTGATGCTGGCATTGCCGAGCAGCATCGAGATCGTGAGCCCCAGCATGAGCAGGCCGATGAAGCCTGCAGCGAAATAGGCCAGCTCGTTCTGAAGCCTCACACCCTTGGCCCAAATCACGATGGCATAGGCCATGGATGCGATGGCCAGCGGTGCCAGAAGCAGCGAAAACAGCGTCAGCGTTGCGGTGCTGTAGACTGGCAGGAACGCCATGGGCAGAAGACAGACAGCGATAGCGGCGAGGAAGAGTCTCCGGAACAACGGCGAAAGTCGCCGCCTCGCCAATCGGCGGGCTGTCAGCAAGGCCAGGACCGAAACGGCGGTGAGGATGAAGAAGCTCGCATTGCTGTTCCACACCGGCGCATCGGGCCAGACATGGGCAAACAGCAGGCCATCGATCTGGGCGAGTAGCACCAGCGCCGCCGACAGGGTGAGTGCCAGACTGAATGACTCGGCACCAGCGATGGCGATGTTGAGGCCAAGGAAAAAGATCAGTGCGGTGAGCGCCAGCGTGTAGAAGATGGCGACCCGGGTTTCGGCCGCGTTGGCAACTCTTTCGATCGACTGCGGCGTTTCGAGCGACAGGGGCAAGAAGGTGAATCCGTAACTGCCGTACCGCAGGACGAAGGTCACCGTTTCGGCGGCATCGATGCGGAACGGACGGCCGGTGAGGTTCGGACCGTAGAACTCTTCGGCCCGATAAGGTGTTGCCTGTTGGTGATCGAGCACCAGCTGGACCGAACAGTCGGGGCGGATTACGTAGAATTCAAGCAGCCGGAAGAATGGCTGGTTGGCGGCCGGGTGCAGGAACGCCGGCACATCCTGCTGGTTGGTGATGTTGAAGGCCAGCCAGTAGATGGACGTCGAATAGGGCAGGGAGAACTGCTCGCTGCCGTTCAGCTTCGACACCTCGCCGCGGCGAAACCGCTGCAGCGCGGACTTGAGATCGAGATTGCCGTCCGGGTCGCTGAAATAGCGCATGGCCGGTGCCAGTTGCCGCAATGGCGTACCGGTAAAATCCACATTTGCACTTGCATCGAGTTGCGGCGTCAGGTCACATTCTGCCGCTTTGGCCTGATTGCCAGCCACGATGAATGACCACAGCAGCAGGAGAGCGAGCAGCACCTGCGGCAGGCGGCTCCAGGCTAATCGAAGCCGCGGTGCCACCCGTCAGATTTCCCGCGCCGCGTCGATGAGCCCATCTTTCAGCGCTCTGGCCAGCAATTGGGCGATGGAATTGACATCGAGCTTGGCCATGAGGCTGCCGCGATGCTTTTCGACCGTCTTGACGCTGATCCCCAGCTTGTCGGCGATCTCCTTGTTGGCAAAGCCCGACACCAACAGGTTCAGCAGTTGCTGTTCGCGCGGAGTCAAGGTCGGGATGTCCGGTTTGCTTTCCAGGATGCGCGTGAATGTCTCGTCGATGTGCTTCTGGCCGCGCAGAATGAGCGGTAACTTGCCATAGATCGCCTGGCTGCTGCCGGACTTCGGGAACAGGCCGTCGACACCGTTCTGAACGAGGCCGGCGACAAGGCCCGGCGCCGTCACGCCGGTGATGACCACAATTCGGGTGTGCGGGCTCCAGCGCCGGATTTCATGGATGATTTCATGACCACCCATTTCAGGCATCGACACGTCGAGTGTCACTGCGTCCGGCCGAAACTGCCTGATGGCAGTCAGCGCCTCACGGCCGTTGCGGGCTTCGGCCACGACGTCCAACCCATCCACCTCTACGAGCCCCGGCGTCTCGAGGGCGTTACGCAGAGCCTGGCGGACAAACTCGTGATCGTCGGCGATGACGATGCTGTAGCGTTTTTTCTCAGTCATGCGGCGGCTATCAAGGGGACGTCAATTTCGAGAGCATGTAAGCATATCATGGCACCGTACCTCAATCGAGTGGGCAGCCGCCATCGCCTGCGTCACCCGGCCGGCGGCGGCAGATGCCGGGCCGGCGTGAAGCAAAGCCGGTAGGAAGGCAATATGGGGTATCGGCCCCATAGAGATGGCTCAGCGCGTCTTGCATATTCTCCACCATCAACGCGGAAATGGTCCGCGTGACAACCGAGGAGAAGCGACAATGTTCAACACGGCCAACAACTCAATCACCTCCACCATCATCGGAAAGTATGCTCTTGGCATGGCGCTTGCCATCGCGGCCTGCACCGGCTTCAGCTTGACCATGGCGGGACCGGCAGCTGCGGCACAGGTCATTCAGAAGATCTCGGCGACATCCGCTGCCGGAACGGGCTCGATGACCCAGCGCATCACCAGGAACACGCAAGCGGCATCGCTGACCCGTGTTTGTGTCATCAACCGTTCTGACAGAACCAAGACATTCACCCACGCCCAGCCCAACATCAATGCGCTGAGGGCCGCGCCCGGAGGCAAGTCCTGCGCCAATTTCCCCTCAAATGCCCGCGTGCATTTCGCGCTGTTCGACGACGGTCAGCCGGTGACGGCGGGCGTGAGCATGGTCATGTCGCTCTCTGCATTCGCCGGCGGTCGTGTCGACTTCGTCTGGAGAGATAATGAGTGACGATGGGCGGCCCGGAGCCTCTTGCGGATGGGCGCCCTGTTGAAGGGTGCCCTTTCTTTGCTTCACGATCTGAGAGTTTCCTGCGGCCTATGCCAACAATCTCGCTGCGGGTCGATGTTGATGAGTCCCACCACCTTGAATGGGTCAGGTCTGCGCTGCCGCGCCGGCGCCAACTTTCCCGGCGAGCATTTGCATCCACCACGACAAGACCAGAGCAACTATTACGATGCCTGCGTAGACGTAGAGTCCGTACTCGACCTTCACCTTGCCCATTCCCACGCCTTTCAGTCCGACGATTCCGATGGCGATCAGCAAGACATCCAGCATCGAGAACTTGCTGACCTTGCCGATGACCCCGATCCACGAGCGGGCCCGGGTCCTGGGCAAGGCAAACCAGGCGTAGAGCAGCGCCGAAAGTTTTGCGAGTGGGAATACCATCCCAAAGAGAACGACAATCGCACAAAGCAGCAGGTCGGCCTCGGCCAGAGTTGCAACGGCGCCGAGAAGTGTTACCTGGTTCTCGAGGAAGATCAGAAGTTCCGTGCGGAACAGAGGCAGATGCCAGGAGACCGGAAGAGCAATGATGGTCACGATAAGGAGGGGGCCAATGAGACGCGCCAATCCGCCTTGCGTGCCGGCAAGCGTATTCGCGCGTTCTGGCTCTGGTGCTTCGCGTCCTTCTTTCATTGTCTGTGTCATCCCTTGGACTTCCAGGCCCCGTGCATTGGCGCAAGGAATGTTCTGGCAGCGACGCGTTGAGAAGTTCCTTGCCGCAGATGATCGAGGAAGGCTGACATTGCCATGCCCAGACTTTATCCCGCCGTGATGTCGAAGCCAGCCCGGGGGAAATGGATGTTGATATCGCCGACGCTGGGATGCGCGGACCTGATCACGACTTTCTCTGCATCGGCGGCGAGAAGCTGGCCGCGCACCGGGTCGCGTCCGGTATCATCGGCCTTCACGATCACAGTGGTTCCGATCTTGAGGCCCGAGGGATCGGTGCTTTCGGGCGGCACCGGTTCCGGCTCTGCGTTCTGTGCAATGCGCAGCGCTTCCGCTGCGTCCATGTCGATGGGGTTGCCATGGCCCAGTACTGCAATGCGCGCTGCCCAGCCGCGCAAGGCTCCATAGGGCAATCTCGCCACCGCTTCCTCTCCTCCCTGTTCGCTCAGAACCCAGAAGGTCGAATAAGCCGCGAGATCTGCGACGCTCACGGAGTCGCCCAGCATGAACGGCCGGCCGTCGGACAGCATGTCGGAGAGCCAGGCGAGGTGAGCGGCGCCCTGTTGCAGATGGCGGTGCAGGTGCGGCTTCACATCCTCAGCCCCGAGCGGAAAGCCGAAGGCCTTGCGTTCATCGACGAAGTCTGCCGGGATACGGTGACCGATCGTATCGGCGAGGGCCCCGAGCGCCGGCCAGAACAGCGACTTGTCGATCCACCAGGCGAGGGCGGTGGCCAGTCCTTTACTGCCGCCAGGATAGAGTGAAGGCTCCGGATGGAGCGCCTCGATCTTGCGCAGTATGAGCAGCGTGTCGCAGTAGATGTCAGCACCAATCTGCATCACTGGCGTGCGCCGATAGCCGCCCGTGAGCGGCAGGAGATCGGGCTTCGGCATCATGTGAGGGATGTTGACGGATCGCCAGGAGAGTCCCTTCAATCCGAAAGCAAGCCGCACCCGCTCGGAAAAAACCGATATCGCGTAGTGGTGCAGGATCATTTCAGCCATTCAACTGTCCCTGCGGGATGTTGCTCACACCTTCGGGTCCGGGTCCTTGGTGTTGTCCCGCCCCACCTGCAGGATCATGCGGCCCTTTGATGCGAGGCGCCGGAACTCGGCCGCACTCTGGTAGTCGGCATCGTTGTACCAGGCCAGCGCAGCCTCCCGGTCGGGAAACTCGATGAGCACGAGCCGTTCCGAGAAGGTAGGGCCTTCGACGGTCTCGACAGTGTCGCCACGGGTCAGGAACTTGCCATCGTGCCGCGCCAGCGTTGCCGGCGTGAGAGCCGTGTATTTGCGGTAGGTCTCTGGATCGTGAACGCTCATGGTGCAAACGAAGTAGGCTGCCACGCTGAAATCTCCTGTCATCGTGCCGGTGGTATATCCCATTTGTGCCGGGAGAAAACCGGGGATTTCACGATACGGCCGCATCCCCGAAGCAGCTTGCAAAGGCCGGGCCCTTCCAGCATGACAGTGAAGCCGTTACCCGATCGCATTTGAAGGCTCGACCGCCCCCATGTCCACCCTTTCGCCCTCGCTCGCCAGACAAGCCTATAGCATTGCGGCCACGCGCGAACTGGCGCGCCGTGCCCTGCCGCGTCCCGTCTTCGATTTCTCCGATGGCGGTGCGGAAGACGAGCGAACGCTCAGGCGGAACCAGGAAGCCTTCGCTGATGTCGATCTGGTGCCGGAACCGCTGCGCGGGGCGGGCGAGCGCGACCTCTCGACTGTGCTGTTCGGCAAGACCTTGAACATGCCGGTCATGGTCGGTCCCACGGGTCTGGCCGGGCTGTTCTGGCCCGACGGCGAGCGCTGCGCCATGCGTGCCGCGGCCGCCGCCGGCACGGCCTATTGCCTGAGCCATGGCTCGGTCTGTTCGCTGGAACAGCTGGCTGAAGCCTCGGGAAATGGGAACCGCTGGATGCAGGTGTTCGTCTACCGTGACCGCGGTTTCACGCGCGAACTGGCGGAACGCGCGGCGGCCGTGAACTACGACGCCCTGGTGCTGACGATCGACAACCAGCTCATGGGTAACCGCGAGAGGGATATCCGCAACGGCTTCGTCATTCCGCCGCGCTTCGGGCCATCCGAAGTGGCCGCCATGGCGGTCAAATGGCAATGGCTTTGGCGGATGCGCAGCGAACTGCCGCGCCTCACCATGGGCAATTATGTCAAGCCCGGCGACACAGCCGGCATTCGCGAGATCGCCGGCCAGCTCGCCGCCCGGCTCGACCCCGGCATGTCGTGGGCGGATGTCGATGCGCTCCGTGCCACGTGGCGAGGCCCATTGGTGCTGAAGGGCATTCTCAGTCCTGCGGAGGCTCGCGAAGCCGTGGAACGGGGTGTCGACGGCGTGATCGTTTCCAATCATGGCGGGCGCCAGCTCGATGGCGCCATTGCCGGCCTTGATGCGCTGCCGCGGATTGCCGAGGCGATTGGCGGGCGCATCCCTGTCCTCCTCGACGGTGGCGTGCGCCGCGGCGCGGACGTGGTGAAGGCCATAGCGCTGGGGGCAACGGCTTGCCTGATCGCGCGTCCCCAGCTGTGGGGTCTTGCAATCGGCGGCGAGGCCGGCGTTGCCCATGTGCTGGAGATCTTTCGCCGGGAGATCGACCGCACCATGGGCCTTTGCGGCGTCACGAAAATCGGTGACATCAGTTCCGCGCTGATCTCACCGCGGCTTAGGCGTGTCGGCGTGGACAATTAATCTGCTCCGCGTTCCTTGAACAGACGTTTCGCAACGACGGCAGCTTGGTCCTGCGGGGTGGCAACGGGGTCGACGAGTTGACCGGCGATGCCAATGACGACAGTCTCGATGGGCGCGGCGGAAGCGACGGACTCCATGGCAAGGCTGGCAACGATGCTCTCTTGGGCGGGGTGGGAACGACTTCCTCTCCGGCGGTGATGACGATGATGCCTGCTATGGCGGTGCAGGCAACGATATCCTGTTGGGCGGGGCAGGGATCAATCGGCTGAATGGCGGTGCCGACATCGATCCTCACACGATCATGCTGGGCGACAAGTCTCTGGCCGATGCGCTGGTCGACATCCGAAATGCCGGTTCGCCGTTGTTATGGTACGACGAACCCTGGGAGTGATCTGCGCGCTGTCATTTCAATAGTTTTGCACGCGCCTCGTGAACCGCCACACTGGTCATGGGGTTGCTGCGAATGGCCTTGATGTCGTCTGAGGTGAGATGGTCCGTGCTGGCCCCCGGAAGTGTGTCATTGCCCCAGTTGGACCGCACATAGGTCAGGACTGCCGCAATCTCGCTGTCGGAGAGAAAGTCGAAAGACGGCATGACATTGTTGAAGTCGTGTCCTTCGACGCTGAGTGGTCCCTCGATGCCATTCAAGACGACGAGAGCCGGGAACTCTGGCGACAGGAAAAGATCCGTGTTGCCGGCAAGCGGTGGGAATTCGCCGGGCTTGCCCTTGCCGTCCTCCATGTGGCAGGCGATACAGGTGTTGTTGAAGACGTCCTTCCCGCTCACCTCGGCGGCGGTGACGGTCTCGCTGGAACCGTCGGTTGGCGGCGGGTTGGGGCCCATATAGCTCCCGAGATAGTCGAGAATGCGCGCGCGCTGGTCCTCCGTGATCCTGAGACCGAAGCCCTTCATGTTGTCGAGGACGGCATCCCATGCACCCTTTCGGATGCCCGCAGAATCGACGACCGATTGAAGGTCGTGGCAGGTCTGGCAGTGGCCATAGACGAGATCCCGCCCAGGGCCCGCCGGCAAGTCGAACTTCACCCGTTCGGCATTCGTGGTGAGGGACAGGGATGTGAGCGTAAGGAGGACGATCGGGACGAGCCTGGTCAGTCGCAAGCGCTACAGCTCCATTTGTTTGGCTGGAAATGGATCAGCGGCACGGCCGGGTGCCGTGCCGCCTCGATGCGAGGTCTCAGGCCGTGATCTCGACGCGGTCCACGCCGTTCCACTCGTAGCCGCGCGGATTCCATCTGGCCAGACCATCCATCGGCTGTGTGCGTCCCAACGCATCGGTGGCCCGGCACATCAGCACATTGTTGCCCGCCGTCAACTGCGCCTTTGCGGTCCAGTGATACCAGGCCCACGGGCTTTCGGGTGGCTTGATGTCGGCGCTCTGCCACGTCTTGCCGCCATCGGCAGACGCCTCAACGCTGGTGATCTTGGCTGTGCCATCATTGAAGGCAACGCCGGTGATCTCGATTGCACCGCTCTTCGGCTTGTCTTCCGGCAAGGGCGAAAAGATCACGCTCTTGATCTGGTGCCCGTAGGTGGGGCGGCTATTGTAGATCGTATAGTCGTTGGCCTCGAATTGTCCGGGTTCGACCGGCGACAGCGGCATCCGGTAGCCGACGGACTGGAAGGCGCTGGGTGATTGTTGGGACTCGAACAGCAGCGTCGTCACGAATTTCACATTCATGTTGCCGTAATAGCCCGGAATGATCAGACGGACCGGCCCGCCATTGGTGGCGGGGATCGGTTCCCCGTTCATCTTGAGCGCCAGAATGGCGTTGTCGAGCGCGTGATCTGCGAGGTGATAGCTCTTCGCGAAATCCGAGCCTTCCGGCGTCGCCGGCTGGTCCCAGCCTTCTGCCGTCAGCCAATGGGCGCCGTCGCCCGGCAGGACCTTCTGGCTTTCGAGGAACGGGCGCAACGGTACGCCTTCCCACTCGACATTGCCCATGCCGCCATTCTTCCATTGTCCGCCGGCGACCTTTTCCTTACCCGCATAATAGCTGCGGCCATTGCCTGCGCACTGCAGAACCGAAACCCGTTTGACCTGTTCCATCTTGGCGAGATCGTCGAGTGTCACCGTTCTGGGCCGTTGCACAAGACCATCGATGCGGATGGACCAGTCTGGCCGTTCGGGCACGGCGGTCGTCGCGTACCAGGCAGCGTCGCCTTCATGCGGGAAATGCAAGCGATTGAACAGGATGTCCTTGGGTGTGTGATCATGTTTCCGCAGCATCGCCAGCGGCGTCTCCATCACACCGAGTGCTGCATTATGCACGGTGAGACCAGATGCCTTTCCCATGATGATGGCGGCGGAATCCGGCGGCGCATCCGCGAGGGCGGCGGTGAAACGTCCAGGTGAAGCACCGAAGGCGAGGCCCGCGGCGCCAGCCAGCTTGCCGAACGAACGGCGTGACAGGTGATTGGAAGTCCAGGCTTTCGTCATGTTTCTCCTCCCATGGGCAAAGCTCAGCCGTCCGCCGCCACACACCGCGCAGCGACGCATTCAATCCACTCTATGAGCCTTGGCGAAGAAGAAACGTGTGAGGTCACCAAATCATTCCCTGTCCGGGAAAAGTTTTTTAGGCGTTGCAGCTGGCGCTTTGCCGCTTGTTGTCGGCAAGCTCCTGCGTCGCCCGCGCATCGAGCGGCGCTTTCACGCGCGTCGCATGTTCAACCTTTTCGGCGATGAGATCAAAGCGCGCCACATCCATGCCTTTGGCGAGAAGGAGATAGCCAAGGTCACCGGTTTGCCAGGCCGACGCACGTTCTCCGGTCGCGAGACCGGTTGTGTCGACGTGCGGCAACAGCCCACCGGTGAAAACGAAGAGGCTGAGATGGCAACCGTGATGGCCGCGGTAGCCGACCTGAAGGATCCGGCCATTGCCCACGTCCGCCACCGATACCAGTGCCAAGTTCAACCCCGTGCTCTCGAGGTCCGGTACCACCGGCAACTGTCCAAACCGGGTCAGGGCCGCCAGCGTCACATGCGGCTCTTCGCGCGTCTTGGAGACGTCGTCGGCCAGCCACTGCCGGTGGATCTGCAGTGCAGAGGCAAAGAGCTCGCGGCCAGCCGTGATCTCCGTCAACGGCCATAGCTGCAGGGTGACCAGCATGGCAGCGCTCACCAGGGCCAGGCAAAGTCCTGCAATTGCGGCGCGGGCGCGTGCCGGCTGCTCCGGCGGAAGCACGGACTTGAGATCGGCAGGTGCTTGCGGAAAAGCCGCATGGCTGCCGCCCTTGAGGTGGTAAAGCAACGCGATGTGATCGGCGGTATCGGGAGTCATGCCCGCCGCAAGCGCCACGTCTGCCGCCTTGCGTGCATCCAGTTCGCCGTCCACGTAGGCGTTCAGGTCACACCAGCGCGGTGACTTCTCCATCATTTCAACCCCCGGCGCCCTTGGGTTCTCTGAAGCAGCGGTGTCACATTGTCTTCGGCGATGAGCGTCAGCAATGCCTTGCGTGCCCTGCACAAGCGGCTCATCACGGTACCTTCTGCGATGTCGAGCACGTTCGCCGCCTCTGCATAGGAGTATCCGACGAAGTCGACGAGTGCGATCACCTCGCGATGTGCGAGGGACAATTTTGCCACGGCAATCCTGATCGTCACGACGTCGACGATCCGCCGGTCGCCTGTCCAGCCTGGGTCATCGTCCTCGGCAACGTCAATGGTTTCACCCATGGGGATTTCTGTGCCCGCCTTCCTGCAGCGGTCGATGAACGCATTGCGCAGGATGCGGAACAGCCACGCACGGTAAGCAGCTTTCTCGCTTGGCACATGGCGCGCCTGCAATGCCTTGAGTGCACACTCCTGAACAAGGTCGCGCGCCTGGTCCGCATCTTGCGCCAGTGCAAACGCGTAGCCGTAAAGACGATCAAGGCTGCCTTCGATCCATTGTCTCAATGGCTCACCTTTCGTTACGATGCCGGCGGCGGGAACGCGGCAGACATCCGGGAAGACATCGTGAACAGATTTGACCACCATGTCAATCGACCGAGCCGGAGCCTCCTCCAGATTGCCTGGGTGTGATCGCGCGCTTCGTTGCCGTGGCGAGGGCCATGTGCATACGGGCGCCGATCCATCCGCAAAGTGTCATTGGACGTCCACTGTTGCCGGGCCGGCTATGCGCTTCGCTGCGATTGACTTCGTTCGCCAGTTGCATAGTGTTGCGCGTCTCGGCAGGAGAGAGCGCAATGAACCTCGAGATCAAGTCCAGTAACTACCGCAACGACGCCATCCTGCTCGGCTTCAGCGACCTCAAGCGCCTGAAGACCGAGCGCCCGCTGGTCTTCGAACGCGGCAAGGGCATCTTCATTTATGACGACAACGGCAAGGACTACATCGAGTCCGTGTCCTGCTTTTACTGCGTGTCACTTGGTTTCAGCGAAGAGCGCCTGGTCGAGGCCGCACATAAGCAACTGCAAGCCTTGCCGATGTACTCCTCTGCCATCCACCGCAGCGTGCCGGCGGTGATGGAATTGACGGAGCGGATCGCCGCGCTGTCGCCCATCAAGAATCCGCGCATCTATTTTTCCACCACCGGCTCGGAAGCCAATGACCACCTGATGAAGTTCATGTGGTACGGCAACGGCTTTGCCGGCGAGCCGGAGCGCCGCAAGATGATCTCGCGCAAGGCCAGCTATCACGGCTCCACCATCGCCACCTCGGCGCTCGGCGGATCGCAAGAGCTTCACGAGAGCTTCGGCATTCCCATGGGCTTCTCGCTGCAGGTGAGCCATCCGAGCTGGCCTAATGCAGCACTGCCGGGGGAGGACGAGGACGCCTTCACCGACCGCCTCGCCGCCGAACTGGAAGCCACCATCGTGGAGGCCGGCCCCGAAACCATCGGCGCCATGATCGCCGAACCGGTGTCGGTCTCGTCCGGCATGTTCCCGCCGCCCGCCAGCTACTTCCCGAAGATCACCAAAGTGCTGCGCAAATACGGGATACAACTGTTCATCGACGAAGTGGTGACAGGCTTCGGCCGCTCGGGCCACATGTGGGCCACCGAGGCCATGGGGCTGGAGCCGGACTGCATGACCTGCGCCAAGGGCATTTCCGGCGCCTATATGCCGATCGCCGGCATCATCATGGGCGAGGAATTCAACCGGCGGCTCGATCTCGGCAATGAGCAGAAGGGCTGGTTCGCCCATGGCGCCACCCATCATGCCCATGTGGTCTCGGCCGCGGTCGCCGTGGAAGTCCTGAACATCTTCGAGGAGCGCGACATCCTCGGTCACGTCCGCCGCATGATGCCCCACTGGAACCGCATGCTCGACAGCCTGCTCGATCATCCGCTGGTGGTCGGCAATCGCAAGTGGGGCCTCGCCGGAGCGGTCGAGGTAGCCTATCCGGGCGAGGGCAGGGGCGGGGCCGCCGGCAGTCTCAAGGTCGGCGGCGTCACCAAGGATGTCTACGAAGCAGGTCTTGCCGAAGGCGTCATC
>CAZECZ010000071.1:0-21130 GCA_964510815.1 uncultured Aestuariivirga sp. | reverse complement strand
CCTCGCCGATGTAGGAAAAGACCGGCGTGGACATGTTGACGAATGTCAATTGATCCTCGCCGGTCGTGAAGTCCTCGATGATGTCGCGCTGGGTGCCGACTTCCGATTCGGTGATGTCGTAATAGTCAAAACCGTCTGCACCGTTGCCGCCGTTCAGCACGTCGCGTCCGGTGCCCCCTATGATCTTGTCGTCGCCGTCGGAACCAGAGATGGTGTCGTCATCCTCCTGGCCATACAGCGTGTCATTCCCATCACCACCGTCGATGATGTCCATTCCGGCGCGCGGCGTGATGACGTCATCGACGGAGGTGCCAGTGATAATGTCATCCGAAGTCGGAGAGCCCACCAGGGATATTTGATCATTGTCATTCCAGTCTTCGAACGCAAGACCGGAATAGTCCATGGACGCGCCATAGATGGCGAGGCTGGACATGCCGGACGCAGCCGCGCTGCGCCCCACGACAGTGAGCACATCCTGGAAGCTCGCATCATCAATGGCCGTGAAGGCATTCGCCAGCAGCGACATCTTGACGATTTCTACCGACTGGATGGAGGTGAAGCGCAACTCGAAGATGTTGAAGGCAGGCATAACCGTCGCGCCAGTCATGTCGAGCACGTCCTGGTTCGAACCGCCGCCGTCGATGATCGTTCCCGACGGCAAGGAGTCGTTGACCACGAAGACATCGCTGCCATTGTTGCCCATCATCACATCGACGCCCGCGGTGATGAAGAAATGATCGTCCTCGTCGCTGCCGGTCAGGATGTCGGATGCCGCCGTGCCAGTGATGTTGATCACGTCATTGCGCGTCCAGTTCTCGAACACGACAGCTGAAAGGTCCACGACGACACCTTCCACGGTGAGTGTGTCGGTGCGATTGTTGCTCTCGATGACGCTGAAACCAATGTGACCCAGCATGTCGGGTGCGAGCTGCGCCGCCGCACCTGTCCCGCCATTGTCTTCGTAGCGCAGCCGCTCGACGTTGGAGATGACGGCGAGGTCGAACCGATAGAGCCCGTCCCCGGCAATTGAAATGGCATCATCCGCACCACCGCCGCCGTCGATCGTTTCACCTGCCGCGAGTTCGGCCGCATCCGTATAGATGAACGTGTCGTTCCGCTTACCGCCGAGCAACTCATCGGCGCCGCGGCCACCGGTGATGATGTCGCTGCCGCGCTGGCCGCTGATCAGATCGGCACCGTTTCCGCCGGACAGGATGTCGTCACCCTGGTTGCCAAAGATCGAGTCGGCTTTCGACGATCCGGTGATCGTGTCGGCCGCGGACGAGCCATTGAATGTGATGGTGTCATAATGACTGTTGAATGTCTCGAACTGCCAGCCGGACGCGTCGACCGATCCGCCATTCACGACAACCAAGTTGGGCTGCGTCGAGCCGCGGAAAATCACGTCGTTCCGGATCTGGATGCCGTCGCACTGGGTATTGAGGAAGGTGACCGTCGCGGGGTCGAGCAGGTTCGAGAATTCGACCGCCTCGATGTCAGCGAGAACCATCAGCGATGCGTCGGTCGTCGACGGAATGGAAAGGATCGTCATCAGAGAGCTCCCAAAGCTTGGACACCAAAGCCGCTTGAGTGGACTCGCGAATACGATCCGGAACGAGTTTGAACAGCGCGGCAATGGTGATGTGACATGTTGATTCCGTTGTCACGAAAGCCCGCCTCTCAACGAGGAGTAGAGCAGACAGATTGTCCGGAATCAAGGGTGTCCGATGCAACCGCAAAAATATCAGAACAGGTCCGAAACAGCCCCGTAGAGCGCGCGGAATCGCTCCAGCCGCTCGCCGTAGGCTGGGGTGAGGGATGGGTCGGGTTCGATCTCGGCCGCAATCTCCGGTTTGGCGCAGACGGCGCCGGGATCTTCACCGGTAACCGCGAGCCGTGCCAGCCGGGCCGCACCGAAGGCAGGTCCGGTTTCGCCACTTTCGTAAAGAAGCACGGTGCGGCCGATGGCGCTGGCGAGGATCTTCATCCAGAACGGGCTTTTCGAGCCGCCGCCCGTGACCGCGATCGCCGCTGGCAGCGGTCCCGTTTCAGCCAGCAGCGCTTGGCAATCGGCCAGCGACAGCGCAACCCCCTCCAGGACGGATTGCGCGACGAGTTCCGGTGTGGCGCTCTGCGTCAGGCCGAACAGCACGCCCTTGGCGTGAGGGTTGTTGTGCGGCGTGCGTTCGCCCGTGAGATAGGGCAGGAACGTGACAGGCGAGGGGCCGGTGAACTGGGCCTCCGTCGAGGCCAGCAGCTTGCCGATGTCGTTTTGCCCCAGAAGGCCCGCCACCCAGGCAAGACAACTCGCGCCATTGAGCAATGCGGCCATCTGGAACCAGCGGCCCGGTAACCCGTGGCAGAAGGTATGGATCAGGTGCTCGGGTGCAGGCTGGTAGCGCTGCCGGGTGATGAAATACTGCGATGCGGTGCCCATCGAAATGAACCCGTCACCTTCATTGATGGCACCGGTTCCGATGGCACCAGCGGCGGCATCGCCCGCACCGGCGGCAACGGGAATGCCGGCCTTGAGGCCCCAGGCGCTGGCCACCGCTTCGGACAATTCGCCCGAGATGGCCGTGCCTTCCAATGCCGCGGGTAGCAGGTCCATACCGATGCCGCAGGCTGCCGCGATCTCCGGCGACCACTGGCGCCTGCCGGAGTCGAGCAGAACCGCACCCGAGCCGTCGCACAAGTCGGTGGCGAAAGTGCCTGTGAGACGGAAGCGGATGTAGTCCTTGGGCAGCAGCAGGTGCCGGGCCTTGGCGAACACCTCCGGCTCGTGCTTCCTCACCCAGAGCACCTTCGGTGCGGCGAACCCGGGCATGGCCGGCACGCCGGCGATACGGCCGAAATCGGGCACCGCCTCGTTCAGTGCCTCGGCCTCGGCAAAACTGCGGCCGTCATTGTGCAGGATGGCCGGACGCAGCGGCTTGCCCTGCGCATCGAGCAGAACGAGCCCGTGCATCTGGCCGGACAGGCCGATGCTGCGGATGGCGGCAAAGGCCACGCCTGCCACCTGGCGCAGCGAGGCCACCGTGGCGTCAACCGCCGCCCACCAATCCTCGGGGTTCTGTTCGGACCACAACGCGTGTGGCCTTGAGATCGGAAGCGGCGCGGCGGCTGAGGCGACGATGGTCTGATCGTCGTTCACCACGACGGCCTTGACGTTGGAGGTGCCGATATCGATGCCGAGATACATGCGCTTCAAGTCCGGTTGCTGCGTGTCAGGCTAGTCGCCCACGCCACCGCCGCCAAGATGCTTCTCCATCGCGTAATTGTGGATGGCGACGCCCTCGATCTCCATGTCATTGCGCCGCACCAGATGAAATCCCCATTTGCCGAACACCGGCTTTGCAATCTCGCTTGCGTCCGTATATAGGCGCGGCATCCCGCGATCCGCCGCCACAGCGCTGATCCGGCCGAACAAGGCTGAAGCGACGCCGCGGCCCGACCATTCCGGCCGGCAGAACATCATGTCGATATGACCGTCATCCTCAAGATCCATGAAGGCGATGGGTGTGTCGTTTTCATCTGTCGCAACCAGCACAAGCCGCCCGTCGCTGCATCGCGCGTGGGTTTCCTCGGTCGTCGTGACTCGTCCGGCCCACGCCTCCACTTGAACCGCATCGTAGCCACGCGGCGCAAGCCCCCTGATGGCGCGGACGTAGATCTCGCCGAGATGGGGGGCATCTTCCGCCCTGTAAAGACGGGCCTGCATTCGCTTACGCCGCCTCTTTCTGCCCCACAATCATGTAGTTCACATCCATGTCGCGGCTTTTCCGCCACTGGCGCGACAGGGGGCTATAGGTGACGCCCGACTCGTCCTTGACCGTCACGTCGCTCTCGGTCAGCCAGCCTTTCAGTTCGTCGGGCGTGATGAACTTCTCCCACTGGTGGGTGCCTTTGGGCAGCCAGCCCAGCACGTATTCGGCGCCGATGATGGCGAGACCGAACGACTTCAAGGTGCGGTTGAGGGTGGCGACGAACATCAGCCCGTCGGGCTTCAGCATCGAGGCACAAGTGGCGGCGAAGGCTCGTGGATCGGCCACGTGCTCGATCACCTCCATGTTGAGGATGACGTCGAACTGCTCGCCGGCCGCGGCGAGATCCTCGGCAGTCCCGGCCCGATAGTCGATCTCGAGTTCCATCTCCCCGGCATGGACGCTGGCGGTCTTGATGTTCTTCTCGGAGGGGTCGACCCCCACCACGCTGGCGCCCAGCCGTGCCATCGGCTCCGACAGCAGCCCGCCACCGCAGCCGATGTCGAGGAAGCGCAGGCCGTCGAACGGGTAGCGTGTCAGCGGATCGCGTCCCAATCTGGCACAGACCTGCTCCTTGATGAACTGCAGCCGGACCGGGTTGAACACATGTAGCACCCCGAACTTGCCATTGGGGTTCCACCATTCGGCGGCCATGCGGGAGAATTTCTCGACTTCGGAGGGGTCGAGGCTGGCAGGAGTTGTAGTCATGTCGTCGGTCCACTTTATCTGTTGTCACGATTATTGCATAAGCGAAGCCCGTCATCTATGAGTACGCCGCGCCGCACCCTGGGGTTCAATCCTGAGATGACTTGACCGCCAGCCGGACCTCAGAAGGTTACGGGCGGCGGGGATATGGAGAGGTTTGGCCCATGGGCCGTTTGGTGATGAAGTTCGGGGGCACCTCGGTTGCGGACATCGACCGCATCCGCAACGTCGCCCGTCATGTCGAACGTGAAGTCAAGGCCGGCCGCCACGTGGCCGTTGTGGTCTCCGCGATGGCCGGAACGACCGACCGGCTGGTGGGATGGTGCCGGGAAGCGGCGGCCGTCCACGACGCCCGCGAATATGACGCTGTGGTCGCCTCCGGCGAACAGGTGACGGCGGGCTTGCTGGCCATCGTGTTGCAGGACATGGGTATTCCTGCCCGGTCATGGGCCGGCTGGCAGATCCCCGTCCGGACCGACGGTGTCCATGGCGCCGCCCGGATCGCCGGCATCGACGGCGAGGAACTTGGCAAGCGCATGGAGCAGGGCCAGGTTGCGGTGATCGCCGGCTTCCAGGGCATCGGACCCGACAAGCGCATCACGACACTGGGCCGTGGTGGGTCGGATACGTCGGCGGTGGCCGTGGCGGCTGCCCTCGACGCGGCTTGCGACATCTATACCGACGTCGATGGCGTCTACACGGCCGATCCCCGGATTGTGACTGGTGCGCGCAAGCTCGACCGCATTTCCTACGAGGAAATGCTCGAGCAGGCCTCGCTGGGCGCCAAGGTGCTGCAGACCCGGTCAGTTGAACTGGCCATGGTATATAAGGTACCGTTGCAGGTGCGGTCGAGTTTCGAACCGCCCGATTCGCCCAACCAGAACAAGCCCGATGGCACGGGTCCCGGAACACTTGTATGCGATGAGGAACGTATCGTGGAACAGCATGTTGTGAGCGGCGTCGCCTATTCGCGCGACGAAGCAAAAGTTGCGATCCGCAAAGTCAAGGATCAGCCCGGTATCTCCGCCGCCGTCTTCGGCCCCCTGGCCGAGGCCGACATCAGTGTCGACATGATCGTGCAGAACATTTCCGCCGACGGCTCGACCGCAAACATCACCTTCACAGTGGCGAGGAAGGATCTGCGCAAGGCGATCGAGGTGCTGAACGGCGTGAAGTCCAAGGTCGGCTTCGAGGAACTCACCCATTCTGCCGATGTTGCCAAGGTGTCGATTGTCGGCATCGGGATGCGGAGCCACGCTGGCGTGGCCGCCAAGATGTTCCGCGCCTTGGCCGAAAAAGGCATCAACATTCAGGCCATCACGACGTCCGAAATCAAGGTCAGCGTGCTGATCGACGAAGCTTACACGGAACTCGCGGTCCGCGCCCTTCACACAGCCTATGGGCTGGACACCAAGGCCGCCTGACACATGTGCCGCGCCGCCCGCCATGACATGACGCCCGCAGGCCGCAAACAAGTAGCCCGCACCCGCGCACGTGGGGACACCGGCTAATGGCAAACTCCGCCCTAGGCCCGCGTGTCCTGCTCCGGCGGCTCCGCGAGGTGATGGCGGAGCCGGTCACAGCACAAAAGCGCCTCGACAAGATCGTTCAAATCATTGCCGCCAACATGGTGGCCGAAGTCTGTTCGCTGTATGTCATGCGGCCGGGCGACGTGCTGGAACTCTATGCCACCGAAGGCTTGAAGACCGAGGCCGTACACCGGTCGAAGCTGAAGAGCGGCGAGGGTCTTGTGGGCAGCATCGCGCAACAAGCGATCGGTCTCAACCTGACGGACGCCAGCAAGCATCCGGCCTTCAAATACCTGCCTGAGACAGGCGAAGAGATTTACAATTCATTCCTCGGCGTGCCGATCATGCGCGGCGGCACCGTGATGGGCGTGCTTGTCGTGCAGAATCGCACGCGGCGCCACTATAGCGAGGAAGAAGAAGAGGCGATGCAGACAACGGCCATGGTGCTGGCCGAGGTCATCGCATCGGGCGAGTTGCGCGAAGTCGCGACCGAAGTTGCAGCCGACGTGGCCCACGTCAGAAGCCATCATCTCCGGGCCGACTCCCTGGCCGATGGCGTGGCGCTGGGCCATGCGGTGCTGCACGAGCCCCGCGTCGTCATCCAGAACCTCATTGCCGAGGACGTGCCGGCTGAACGCAAGCGTCTGGAAGACGCCGTCGCGCAATTACGCGCTCATGTCGACGAGCTGCTCGATGGATCGGACGCCCAGCGCGCGACGGAATATTCCGATGTGCTCGAAACCATTCGCATGTTCGCCCACGACAAGGGCTGGGTGAACCGGCTGCGCGAGGCGATCGATACTGGATTGACGGCTGAAGCTGCGGTGGAGCGCGTGCAGACCGACAATCGTGCCCGAATGATGCGCACGCCTGATCCCTATCTGCGCGAACGCATGCACGACCTCGACGATCTGTCGAACCGGCTGCTCCGAATTCTGACCGGCGCCATGGCGACCGCGTCGCGCACCGATCTGCCGCAGAACTCCATCGTCGTGGCACGCAACATGGGGCCAGCCGAACTCCTCGATTACGATCGCGAGAAATTGCGCGGTGTGGTGCTGGAGGAAGGCGGCCACACCAGCCACGTGGCGATCGTGGCGCGCGCCTTGGGCATTCCGGCTGTCGGCCAGGCTGAGGGTCTCATCGATCTGATCGACACGGGAAGCTCCATCATTGTCGATGGTGGCACCGGCGATGTCTTCGTGCGCCCATCGTCTGATTTGCAGAAGGCCTATGCCGAGAAGGTCCGGTTCTATGCCAGGAAGCAGGCCCAGTATGCGGCACTGCGCGACGAGCCCGCGATCCTGAAGGATGGCGTGCAGATCGAACTCAATATCAACGCGGGCCTCGTGGTTGACATGCCGCACCTCCACGATTCCGGTGCCGACGGAGTTGGGCTCTATCGCACTGAACTGCACTTCATGCTGGCCTCGCGTTTTCCGCGGCTGTCATCGCAGTTCCGCCATTACCGCCAGATCATCGACCAGGCCAACGGCAAGCCAGTGACGTTCCGCACGCTCGATATCGGTGCCGACAAGGTGCTGCCCTATCTTCGGCAGCCCAAGGAAGAAAATCCGGCACTCGGCTGGCGGTCGATCCGCATGGCCCTGGACCGCCCGGCGCTGCTCCGGCTTCAGCTCCGCGCCCTGCTGCTAGCGGGGGAAGGCATTCCTATGAAGATCATGTTTCCCATGATCGCCGACGTCGAGGAGTACAAGCGCGCCGTCGAAGTGCTGGAGATCGAGAAGGCCTACCTGGTCGAGCGTGGTCATAGATTGCCCGATCCCCTGAAGGTCGGGGCGATGATCGAGATTCCGTCGCTGCTCTGGCAGCTCGATCATCTGCTGGAGATCGTCGATTTCGCTTCGATCGGCTCCAACGACCTCGTGCAGTTTCTCTTTGCCTCGGACCGCGGCAATCCCAGACTTGCCGGGCGCTATGATCCGCTGAGCCCCGCTGCACTTGGTGCCATGCGCATGATCGTCGAGAAAGCCAAGTCCCACGGCAAACCGGTCACGCTGTGCGGCGAACTCGGTGGCCGCCCGCTCGAAGCCATGGGCCTGATCGGCATTGGCCTCGATTCGATTTCGATGGTGCCGTCCGCGATTGGACCGGTGAAGGCCATGGTCCGCAGCCTCGATCGCGAAAAGCTGTGGAAGTTCATGGAGCCGCTGCTCTCCAGTTCGCTCCACACGATTCGTCCCGATCTGATGGAATTTGCTCACCGTAACGGTGTCGTTCTCTAAACTGGAAGGCTGTTAGCCTCCCGTTCACCATTCTCGGTCATTGTTCTTGGCAACAGCCGCGTCGCCGCGGCGTCCAGTGGGTATCGAGAGTAGCAATATGCGTGAACAGAGCGTTGACCTGAACGGTCAGGACGAAGCCATTGCGATGGTCAGGGAAAAGCCCGACGGCACTATCGATCCAGCGGGCGAGGCCGGCTGGTATCTGCAGCGCGAACGCGAGAGCCGGCTTGAAACGCTCGTACAGGCTGGCGATTCAACTGGCATCCACCCCTATCATCTCGAAGCGATCGAATACGGCGATCTGACCCACATGCCCGAGCGTCTGGACGCACTCGAGATGGTCGGCGTCTACGCCGAGTATCTGGGCTTCGATCCCGAGCCGCTGGTCGAACACTACGCCCAGTTCCTGCCGGCGCCGGAATTGGCCCCGAAGTCCAACCATCCGGCCAATCCCGCACCTTTGTCCAGCGCTAAGGTGCTGAAGTTTGGGCAGTTGCCGAAGATGCCGAAAATCGGCTTCAAGCTGAACGGCGTTCCTGGCGGCGCTGGCGGCCTGGTCGCCTCTCTTGCCGGTGCCGTATTCCTGTTCGCTGGCATCAGCTTCATGCTGATGCCGGGCGCCGACGAGCCTCTGGCCCAATCGCAGCAGGTGGCTGGCACCGTAAATCCGGGTGCTGATCCCATGCCCACGGCATCGACGGGCAATGAGAATGCCGAGATCACCATCGGAGAAGAGCCGCTGCCGGATGATCAGCAGTTGGCCGAGGCCGCCGCTCCGACGGACGACGAACTCGCAGGGACGGGTCTCGATGGACTGTCCTCCCTCATCCAGAAGGAGATTCCAGGGACGAAGGAGGCCTCGAAGGATCTCAATGGCCTTGTCTCCGCAACCGATATGGCCATGACCGGCGACGGCCGGGAGTTTGGGGCGATCAATGGCGAGAGCCGTTTGACGCTCAAGGCCAAGGCGCCGGTGTGGGTGCGCATCGAGGATGCGCAGGGCAATGTCGTGATGACCCAGATGCTGAACAAGGGCGACACCTATCGCGTGCCCGATCGCCAGGGTCTGGTGGTCATTGCACGCGACGGCGGTCTGCTGAGCTACCTGATCGACGGCAAGGAAAAGGGTATCCTCGGAACGCCGGGTGAGATCCTGGTGGGCCGCTCGCTCGATCTCAAGTCCTTCGGCGGCAAGGGCTGACTAGAGCGCAGTCTTGCGCGCCCTCGTCCAACGCGTTTCGGAAGCCTCGGTGACGGTGGATGCCCATGTCGTGGGTGCCATCGGCCGGGGCTTTCTCGTACTGGTGTGCGCCATGGCGGGCGACACGGAAGCCGAGTCTGAAAGGCTGGCCCGCAAGATCGCGGGCCTTCGCATCTTCCGAGATGATGCGGGCAAGATGAACCTGCCATTGGCGGCAGCCGGAGGTTCGGTTCTGGCCGTCAGCCAGTTCACGCTGGCGGCCGACGGCATGGAAAGCGGCAACCGGCCCGGGTTCTCAAAGGCGGCACCCGCCGTGGATGGCGAACGGCTCTACATGAAGTTCTGTGAGCAGCTCCGCTGCCTCGGCGTACCGGTCGCCACGGGGATTTTCGGTGCCGACATGAAGGTGGCCCTGGTGAACGACGGGCCGGTTACCGTCTGGTTCGATACGGCGGCCTGATCAGGTCCGCGTCATGCAATTTGCTCATTGCTGCAGCGCAGTATTCGTAATGCGTGATAATCGTATACAATGTATATGATATAGCCATGCAACAGAAAGATCCCCGCCGCGAAGCCGCGTTGCGCATTGTCGACACATCGCGATTGCTCCGCTTGCTGGTTGAGCAGCGCCTGCGCCCTTACGGCATGACGCGCGCCCAGTATGTCACGCTCGCCAAGCTCAATGACCAGGATGGACTTGTCCAGAACGAGCTGGCTGAGGCCCTTGAGGTGCAGCCCATTGCCATGGTGCGGCTGGTCGACCAACTGAGCGCTGACGGCCTTGTCGAGCGCCACCCCGATCCGGCCGACCGCCGCCGTAACCGCCTGATGCTGACCGAAGCGGGACGCCAACGGCTGGACGATCTGTCCGAATTCAAGCAGCAGCTCGGTGCGGAGGTCTTTGACGGCATCGGCGAGGATGAACTGCGCCATGTGATGCAAACCCTCGACCGGCTGCGCGCCAACATCAAGTCTATCCAGACGGTCGAATCGGCCGCCACCAGATATCGCAAGGCAGTTTCATCATGAGTGACGTCAAGCAGGAATTGGTCGTGACAAAGCCGCGCCGCCGCTGGTTGCGGCGCATCCTCCTCGTTGCCGTCCCGATCATCGCCGCTGTTGTGGGGGTGGATCTGTATCTGCGCGGCGGCCGCTACATCTCGACCGACAATGCCTATGTCGCGGCCCAGAAGGTTCTGGTGACGCCGGAAATTTCAGGTACGGTCGACGCGATCACGGTCACGGAAGGCCAGCACATCAAGGCGGGAGACGTGTTGTTCTCCTTCGACCGCAAGCCCTATGAACTGGCATTGGAGCAGGCCAAGGCGGCGCTCGCCAGCGCTGCCAACACATTCGCTGGCTTGAAAACTCAACTCGCCGGGTTCGACAGCCAGATCGGACTGGCCAAGGAAGTAGTGGCGCTGCGCCAGTCCGAGCTCGACCGCAAGACCAAGCTGCTCGCCAGCCGCGTCGCCGCAGCGTCCGATGTCGATTCCGACCGGGTCAACCTGCAGGCCGCCAAATCGGCCCTGGTGGCACTCGAACAGAGTCAGCGCGACGTCCTGAGCCAACTCGGTGGGTCTCTGGAGACACCGATCGAATCCTTCGCGCCCTGGCAGTCCGCCAAGGCGGCCGTCGACCAGGCCCAGTGGAACCTCGATCAGACCATCGTGCGTGCTGCCTTCGACGGCATTGCCACGCAAGTCAGCAATATACAGATGGGCCGCTACCTGGCTGCTGGAACCCCGGTGTTTGCCATCGTCAGCGATCGCGATCTCTGGGTTGACGCCAACCCCAAGGAAACCGACATTACCTATCTGGTGGCGGGTCAGGACGTGACCGTGACGGTGGACGCCTTCTCCAGCACGCCGCTCAAGGGCCGGGTCGAGTCGATCAGCCCTGGCACCGGCTCCCAGTTTTCGCTCATCCCGGCACAGAACGCAGCCGGCAATTGGGTGAAGGTCGTGCAGCGCGTACCGGTTCGCGTGTCTTTCGACGCGGGCCAGGACACATCCAAGCTGCGTGCCGGCATGAGTGCCACCGTGGCCATCGACACGCATCGGACACGGTCTCTGGCCGGCTTGCTTGGCCTCGAGGCCGTTGCACAGATCCCTGAAGAATGAGCCTGTCCGCCACCATGGCGCCGGCTGAGGAGAATGCTGCCGGTCACCGCGGTCTCATCACCGTCTGCGTGATGCTTGCGACCATCATGCAGGCGCTCGATACGACTATTGCCAACGTCGCATTGCCCTATATGCAGGGCTCCCTGTCGGTGACGATCGACCAGGTGACCTGGGTGCTGACATCCTACATCGTGGCTGCCGCCATCATGACTGCACCGGTTGGCTGGCTCGCCGTGCGCTTCGGGCGCAAGAAGATTTTCATCCTGTCGGCGGCTGGCTTCACCATCGCCTCGGTATTGTGTGGGGCCGCGCAGGGCATCACCGACATGGTGGGTTACCGCCTGCTGCAGGGCGTGTTTGGCGCTGCCCTCGTGCCGCTGTCGCAGGCGGTGATGATGGATATCTATCCGCCGGAGAAGCGTGGCCAGGCCATGGCGATTTGGGGCATGGGCGTCATGCTCGGTCCCATCATGGGGCCGACGCTGGGCGGCTGGCTCACCGAATATTACAGCTGGCGCTGGGTCTTTCTGATCAATCTGCCTTTCGGCATCGCGACGGTGATGGGCCTCATGGCCTTCATGCCGGACACCAGGCCGCGTGAAATGCGTTTCGACTGGCTTGGATTTGCGTCGCTCAGCGTGGCCATCGGTGCATTGCAACTGATGCTTGACCGTGGCGAGACACTGAGTTGGTTCGAGTCGAATGAGATTCTCATCGAGGCCATCGTCGCTGGTGGGGCCGCCTATATGTTCGTTGCCCACAGCTTCACGACGGACAGGCCTTTCATTCCTATGGCACTGTTCAAGGACTGGAATTTCACGCTTGGCGTCTTCTTCATGTTCGTGGTCGGCATCCTGCTTCTGGCGAGTGTGGCACTGATCACGCCCTTCCTGCAGAACGTGATGGGCTATCCCGTCTTCGACGCGGGGCTCCTGCTTGGCGCGCGCGGTGTGGGCACCATGATCACAATGATGGTGGTCGGGCGCTTGCTGCAGGTAACCGACGCCCGCATTCTCATCGCTTTGGGCGTTGCCTGCTCGGCCTGGTCATTGTGGGAGATGACGGCCATATCGCCTGATATCTCCACCTTCACCATCGTCTGGACCAGCGTGTTGCAAGGGATCGGGCTTGGCCTCATCTTCGTGCCGCTCAACACCGTGTCCTTTGCCACGCTTCCAGCTCAGCTGCGAACCGAGGCGGCCGCCATGTGGACACTCATCCGCAATCTGGGGTCGTCCATCGGCGTATCGATCGTCATTGCCGAGCTCACCAGCACGACCACCGCGATGCATGCGCGGCTGGCGGAATATGTCACACCGTTCAATGCCGGCTTCCAGATGAACACCGTGTCGCTCATCGATCCAAGGACCTCCGAAGGCGTTGCTCTCGTCGACCGGATGGTGACGGGACAGGCCACGACCATTGCATACCAGAACGATTTCCTGCTGATGACCCTGATGGGGGTTCTCTGCCTGCCGCTGATCCTGGCATTCCGCGGCCCCAGCCGTCGTGTAGAGGCGAAGGTCTTGGCCACCGCCGATCATTGACCGGGGCCTTTGCGAAATCTGGCTGCTCCAAGGCTCATTTCTGGCGCAACTATCCGCGCTCAACCGCTTTGCACTTGAGCGCCCGTTGCGCTAGAAGCGCCGCCCATGTCCGCCATTCCGCTCGAAAAACTTGATCGTATCATCCACCGCTTTGCCGCCGTTGAACATGAGCTCTCATCCGGCGCGGCGTCGGGCGAGGCGTTTGCCCGGCTGTCGCGGGAATATGCCGATCTCGAGCCCACGGCGAAGGCCGCACAGGGCCTGAAGAAGGCCTATGACGAACTCCGCGACCTCGATGACATGATCGCCGCCGGCGGCGAAATGGGCAACATGGCGGAAGCCGAGAAACCCGATCTCGAAGAGCGCATCGACGCGATGGAACATGACATTCGCATCCTGCTGCTGCCCAAGGACGCCGCTGATGACCGCAACGTGATTCTCGAAGTGCGCGCCGGAACCGGCGGTGACGAGGCGGCGATCTTTGCTGGAGACCTGTTCCGTATGTACCAGCGCTATGCCGCCTCGAAGGGCTGGCGCGTCGAGGTGATCTCGGCCAGCGAGGGCGAGCATGGCGGCTACAAGGAAATCATTGCCAATATCTATGGCGCGGGGGCCTTTGCCCGCCTGAAGTTCGAATCGGGCGTGCACCGCGTGCAGCGCGTGCCGGCGACCGAAACCCAGGGCCGCATCCACACCTCGGCCGCCACCGTCGCCGTCCTTCCCGAGGCCGAGGAGGTCGACATCAAGATCGACGACAAGGATTTGCGGATCGACGTGTTCCGTTCCTCTGGTCCCGGCGGGCAGTCGGTCAACACCACTGATTCGGCGGTGCGCATCACCCACATCCCCACCGGCATCGCGGTGGCCCAGCAGACCGAGAAGTCGCAGCTCAAGAACAAGAATGCGGCCATGAAGCTGCTGCGCGCCAGGCTCTACGAGATCGAGCGCCAGCGCCTTGACAGCGAACGCTCCGCCACGCGCAAGGGACAGGTGGGCTCTGGCGACCGCTCGGAGCGCATCCGCACCTATAATTTTCCGCAAGGGCGCTGCACCGATCACCGCATCAACCTGACCCTCTACAAGCTGGAAGAGATCATGGAGGGGCCGGCTCTGGAGGAAATGGTCCAGGCCCTGATGACCAATCATCAGGCTGAGCTCCTCGCCGCCGCGGAACATGCCGCCTGATACGTTGAAGTCGGCGCTGGATCGGGCCACGCAACGGTTGGCGTCATCGGGGTGTGAAACGCCTGGGCTTGATGCGCGGCTCCTCCTTCAGCAGGCCTCGGGCTTGAGCCGGGAGGATTTGATTCTGGAGCCGGAGCGACAGCTCAGCCCAACGACTGTTGCCTCATTTGAAGCGATGGTCGCACGGCGCGCGGCCCGAGAGCCGGTGTCCCGCATCCTTGGCGAACGCGAATTCTACGGCCGCCGTTTCACAGTGACACCGGATGTCCTCGATCCCCGAGCGGATACCGAGACACTGATCGACGCGGTTTTGCCGCTTATGCCGCCGCGCGCTCGCATTCTCGACCTCGGCACCGGTTCTGGTGCAATTGCCGTGACCCTTCTGGCCGAGCGGCCGGATGCTACGGCCGTCGCTGTCGATGTGTCGGCGAATGCCCTTGCCGTAGCCGAGGTCAACGCCGTGAGATTGGGCGTCAAGAAGCGGTTGACCCTGGTTGAAGGCAGCTGGTTCGACAATGTCACCGGGCGTTTCGACCTCATCGTTTCGAATCCCCCCTACATCCCCGCCGGTGATGTGGCAGCGCTGGCCCCTGACGTGCGCGACTTTGACCCACACCTGGCATTGGACGGAGGAAACGATGGGCTCTGGCCCTATCGCGCAATTGCCGCCGGCGCTGCCGGCCATTTGGCCGGGGATGGGGCCATTGCAGTCGAGATCGGCGTGGGGCAAGAATATGATATCATTGATATATTCAGTAGTTGCGAGTTGGTCTTGGCGGCACGGGCGAAGGACCTGGGAGGTCATGTCCGCTGCCTCACCTTCCAACCTGCTGAAAACGTCGCATTTACCCGTTTGGAGAAAAAAACCTTTGGAAAATTGCACCCTTCCGGCTAAATAGAGATCGGAAACGCTTTCTGCCCTTTGAGAGGGTGCCGCAAACGGCGAGTGGGCCGCAGGCCTTTAGATTACTGCAGCGCCGCCGAATACAGCACAAGCCGGGGTTGGGTGTCGGGTCATTTGGATCTGGTGTCGCTGGCGGAATGTTTCTGGAACCAACGGGTAAATTCTTGAAAATGCTCAACGGTTGAGCACGAGTTGCAAGTGTGTTGTCGGGACGCTCCTGAAGCGGACCGCGGACGTCTGCATGGATAGCCTTTCAACGGGGGCACGGAGCCTGCATGAGATCGAGTCACAAGAATCGCAATCGTAGCCGTCATCGCAGTGGAGGCGGCAGCGGAGGAGGGGGCGGCGGTGGTAATCCGCTGAACCGGGTCTATGAAAGCAACGGACCAGACGTCAAGGTGCGCGGCAACGCACAGACCATTGCCGACAAATACTTGCAGCTTGGCCGCGATGCCCAGTCCTCGGGCGATATCGTGATGGCGGAAAGCTATTACCAGCACGCCGAGCACTATTTGCGCATCATCGCCGCGGCTCAGGCCTATAACGCCCAGCAACAGCAGCAGTATCGCCGTCCGGACGACGACTTCGACGACGAAGAACTTGAAGATGTGCCGGAGATTCAGGCGGGCGAGGGACGCAACGCTCCGCCCTCTGGCACGGGCGAACCTGATGGACTGGGCGACCAGCCCGCCGTGCAGGGCGAAGGCGACCGGCCCCAGCAACCGCAGCAGCAGTATCGCCAGCAGCGTGACCAGAATGGTCAATCCTACCAGAGCCGGGACCGCGACCGGAATCGCTCGCGCTGGCAGGACCGGCGCGACCAGCAGCGCGATGGCGGTGACCAGCGTGGGCAAGGGAATCAGGCGCGGAATAATGAAGATCAGCCGCGCATGGCCGCACCCGCAGAACCGCGCAACGGCGGTGGCGGCGCTGAAGGAGAGGGCAAGTGGGAGGCTCCGTCCTTCCTCCGCCGGCCAGCCGCCAATGCGCCGGAGGCGGCTCCACCCGCGCCAACCGTAACGGAGGTCAAGGAAGCGGAGGCTGAGGCCGCAGCACCGCCGCCGCCCAAGCGCAAGCCCCGGATGTCAAAGGCCGCAAAGGCAGCGGCAGAGGCGGAATCTTCCGAGATGCCGCCTGTGACAGAGTGAGCCGTTTGATCGGGATCATTTTTGAGAAGGGCCGGGTGACCGGCCCTTTTTCTTTTCCAATGCCTCCCTATATCGGAATCATTCAGCCGTAGACGGCGTTCTCGCGGATGCCCCTGAGGGGTCCGTGAAGGAACGTGCCGAGGAGGAGAGGTAAATGGATTTCGAGAAATATACCGAGCGTTCGCGCGGTTTCGTGCAGTCTGCCCAGTCGCTGGCCCTCCGTGAGGGTCATCAGCGTTTCACCCCCGAACATCTTCTGAAAGTGCTGCTTGATGATGAGGAAGGCTTGGCGGCCGGACTTATCAAGGCGAGCGGCGGCGATTCACGCGCGGCCCTCCGCGAGACGGAAGCGGCGCTTGCCAAGCTGCCGAAAGTGTCCGGCGGTGGATCGGGCCAGGTCTATCTGGCGCCCGAGATGGCACGCGTGTTCGAGGCGGCCAAGAAGCTCGCCGAAAAGTCTGGCGATTCCTATGTCACCGCCGAGCGCCTGTTGCAGGCATTGGCGATGGAACAGAGCGAGGCCGCCAAGGCCCTGAAGAATGCCGGTGTCACGGCGCAGGGGTTGAACGAGGCCATCAATGCCATCCGCAAAGGCCGCACCGCCGACACGGCGTCGGCTGAGCAGGGCTATGACGCCCTCAAGAAATATGCTCGCGATCTCACCGAAGCGGCCCGCAACGGCAAGCTCGATCCGGTGATCGGCCGCGACGAGGAGATTCGCCGCACCATCCAGGTGCTGTCGCGGCGCACCAAGAACAATCCGGTGCTCATTGGTGAACCCGGCGTCGGCAAGACCGCCATCGCCGAGGGTCTCGCACTGCGCATCGTGAATGGCGACGTGCCGGAAAGCCTGAAGGACAAGAAGCTGCTCGCCCTCGACATGGGCGCACTCATCGCCGGTGCCAAGTACCGCGGCGAGTTCGAGGAGCGCCTCAAGGCCGTTCTGTCGGAAGTGACGTCGGCCGAAGGCGGCATCATCCTGTTCATCGACGAGATGCATACGCTGGTGGGTGCCGGCAAGGCCGATGGCGCCATGGACGCCTCGAACCTGCTGAAGCCGGCGCTCGCGCGCGGTGAGCTTCACTGCGTCGGTGCCACCACGCTCGACGAGTATCGCAAGCATGTGGAGAAGGACGCGGCACTGGCCCGCCGCTTCCAGCCCGTCTTCGTCTCCGAGCCCACGGTCGAGGATTCGATCTCGATCCTGCGCGGCATCAAGGAGAAGTACGAGCTGCACCACGGTGTCAGGATCACCGATTCGGCCATCGTGGCAGCGGCGACGCTGTCGAACCGCTACATCACCGACCGCTTCCTGCCGGACAAGGCCATCGACCTGATGGACGAGGCGGCGTCGCGTCTGCGCATGCAGGTCGACTCGAAGCCGGAAGAGCTGGATGAACTCGACCGCCGCATCATGCAGCTTCAGATCGAACGCGAGGCCCTGAAGAAGGAGACCGACCAGGCCTCCAAGGACCGCCTCGAAAAGCTCGAAAAGGAACTGGCGGACCTCGAAGAGAAGTCAGCCGCCATGACGAGGCGTTGGCAGGAGGAGAAGGACAAGCTCGCCTCTGCCTCGAAGGTCAAGGAAGAGCTGGAGAAGGCCCGCTTCGAACTGGATCAGGCCCAGCGCAAGGGTGATTTCGCCAAGGCCGGCGAACTGACCTATGCCACCATTCCGGGTCTGGAGAAGAAGCTGGCCGAGGCGGAAGCTGCCGGCAATGCCAAGATGGTCGAGGAGGCGGTGACCGAGAGCCACGTGGCGCAGGTCGTGTCGCGCTGGACCGGCATTCCCGTCGACAAGATGCTGGAGGGCGAACGCGAAAAGCTGCTCCACATGGAGCAGGAGCTTGCCAAGCGCGTCGTCGGCCAGGCCGAGGCGGTGGAGGCGGTGTCGACGGCCGTGCGCCGGTCGCGTGCCGGACTGCAGGACCCCAACCGGCCCATCGGCTCGTTCATGTTCCTCGGCCCCACGGGCGTCGGCAAGACCGAGCTGACCAAGGCTTTGGCGAACTTCCTGTTCGATGACGAACAGGCCATGGTCCGCATCGACATGTCCGAGTACATGGAGAAGCACTCGGTCTCGCGGCTGATCGGCGCCCCTCCGGGATATGTCGGTTACGATGAGGGCGGCGCGCTGACCGAGGCTGTACGCCGGCGGCCGTATCAGGTCGTGCTCTTCGACGAGATCGAGAAGGCCCACCCCGATGTCTTCAACGTGCTGCTTCAGGTGCTCGATGACGGCCGGCTGACCGATGGCCAGGGCCGCACCGTGGACTTCAAGAACACGCTGATCATCATGACGTCGAATCTGGGCTCGGAATATCTCGTGAGCCTGGGCGAGAGCCAGGATGTCGACGTGGTGCGCGATCAGGTGATGGGCGTGGTACGTGGCCACTTCCGGCCCGAGTTCCTCAACCGCCTCGACGAGATCATCCTGTTCCATCGCCTGAAGCGGGAGAATATGGGCTCGATCGTCGACATCCAGATCGGCCGTCTGCGGAAGTTGCTGACCGACCGCAAGATCGGGATCGACATCTCGGACGCCGCCCGCGACTGGCTGGCTGACAAGGGCTACGATCCAGCCTATGGCGCGCGCCCGCTGAAGCGGGTGATCCAGAAGAACCTTCAGGATCCGCTGGCCGAAGAGCTTCTGGCCGGCCGCATCAAGGACGGCGACACGGTGAAGGTCGATGCCGAAGCCGGCGAGCTGACCTTCAACGGCCTTGCCGTCGGTGGCAAGCCGATCGACCCGAAGGTCGTGAAGCTGCATTGACCGCCTGAGTTCCGCATAGCAGTGGCCGGACGAGAGTCCGGCCATTTTTTCTTCGACCGTTCAAAGATGCAGTGGCAGGATGAGGCCCGATGATGCTTTCCGGCTACAACCGCTTCTGCAAGGCGCTCCCCCACACGGCCCATGTGGTGCAGTGGGGCGATGCTCATGTGTGGAAGGTGGGCGGGCCCAAGGGCAAGGTCTTCGCCATCGCATCGCGCCGGGATGGACCCCGTCTCGACATCACTTTCAAGTGCTCACAAATCACCTTCGATCTCTTGAAGGACCAACCCGGCATGCGGCCCGCGCCCTATCTCGCCTCCCGCGGCATGATCTGGTTGCAGCGCCAGACGGATGACACTGTCGATGATGCAGCGCTGAAGGATTATCTGCGCGAAAGCCACCGGCTGGCCTCGCTCAATCTGCCGAAACGCGTGCAGCGGGAACTGGGGCTCAATCCGTGACCTCGCCCTGGCTGAGGATGCTCCTGGCCATCGTGATCGCCGCATCGCTCGCTGTGAGTGCTTTTTATGGCCTGCGCAGCTATCGTACCTTCTTGCTCATGCAATCGGCCCAGATGATCGACGCGCCGGAGACGAGTTCGGTTCGCGGCTGGATGACACTGGACTATCTCGCCAACACCTATGCCGTCGACCTCGCGAGACTCAAAAATGCGCTTGCCGTTCCCGATGGCACAGCAAGCGGCACGACGATTCGTACCCTGGCGGAACACCGAGGGGTTTCGGTCTTCACCATGGTGGCGGAGGTGCAAAAGGCGATCGCAACGCTGCTCGACCGCAATGTCGCCGATGCTCCTTCGCAAGAGGAAGCGGGATGGTTCGACAGCCTCTACCAGGGCGTCATGTCGGGCGTGCTGATCTATGGCTACCCGGTGCTCATGGCAACGGTCTTCTTTGGTTCCCTTGGCTTTCCCGTTCCGGCGGGTCCGGTGACGGCCTTTGCCGGCTCGCTGGCGGCAGGAGACCAGATCAATGCGCCGCTGACGGCGGTCATTGCAGTCTGTGGATCGCTGCTGGGAGACGCTGCGGCCTATGCGATCGGCCGCGCGGCAAGCCCCGGCTGGCTCGCGCGCTGGGGACGGTGGATCGGCTACACGGCTGCCAACCGGTCGAGGGCACAGATGCTGTTCGAACGCTGGGGCAGCGCCACCGTGGTGCTGGCCATGTCCGTCGTCTCGCAGGTGAGCTCGGTCGTGGGACTTCTCGCAGGCCTGAGCCATTGGCCGATGGTGCGCTTTCTGCCGGCGGCGCTGCTGGGACGCGTGGTGTGGACCATCGGTTATTTCGGCCTCGGCTACGTAGCGGGCGCCAATTTCTCTGCCGCCAGTGGCTTTCTCGGCAATCTTGGCGCCGCCGTGCTCGCCCTGCTGATTGCCATCGGGGCCGTGGCTCTGTTCCGCCAAAGCCATCTGGCGGCGCGGATCAGAGCGTGACATCCGGCGGCAGATCGGTCCCGATCTTCTGCCGCAGCATGGCCAGCGTCGCCAGATCGCGCACCCATTCGTAGTGGATGCCTTTGCACGTCGTGATGATGCCGCCCGCAGCCGCAATCCGCCGAAGGCCGGCGTCGTGATGGGGCGGCGGCGAAGCAGTGGCATCATCGATGACGGCGACACGGAATCCTTCGTCCATGAGTCCAATGGCGGAGTGAGCAATGCAGACGTCGGTCTCGAGCCCGACGAGCACCAGGTCCGTCTGGCCGGTGGATTTCACGGTTTGGAGGATGGGGGCTTGCGCCGCCAGTCCGAAGATCATCTTGTCGTGGACCGGGCTGTCGGCCGGCAGCTCGCGCACGAGATCCGGCACCAACGGACCATCACGGGACATATCTTCGGCGGTGGCGATAATTGGGATGTCGAGCGCCTTGGCCACGCGCATCAGCCAGGCGATACGCTGGACGAGGGGACCACGCCAGTCCAGCGGCAACTTGTCGAGGAAGTATTGCTGCACGTCGATGACCACCAAGCAGCTGCTGTTCCGGTCAATCA
>CAZECZ010000070.1:0-21252 GCA_964510815.1 uncultured Aestuariivirga sp. | reverse complement strand
CCGCCCTCCAGCACGGCCCAATCTGACGCCGCAATAACCCGAGCCGGTTCCGTAATATCATTGGTCCACACAAAGATGCTAAGAAATGGCGTTGATCCCGTCTTCGTCGCATGCGGTTGCCAGGGTTCATTCCACACCGGCTGATTTGCCGGCAGCGAAAAGAAGGTGCCGCCCGGTTGAAACCGCCACTCATGCGGACCAGTCAATGGGACGTAGAGTTCTGGTGCAGCGTGATGGTGATCACGATAGAAAACATGCGGGGCCACAAGAAACAGACCCGCGTCGAGCTCTGTGGATACGAACGGCGCATCTTCGCCGATCAGAGACGCAAACGCATGTCCCCTGGCGAACGCAAGACCGATGTCTTCTTCCGTATAGGCATCATACAGAACCCACTTGAGACAAGCCGACGCAGACGCGATGGCGGTTGCAAGCGGCTGATCAGTCATCGCTCCCAGCGCTGCGGGTAGATGGCGACAGACTTCTGCTGACCTGGGCTCCACATGGGTCGTCGCCCTGCACTCATAAACCTGCGTCAGATGCCCTATTTCCGTTGCCTTGGGATGACCGAGCGTTAGAAGAAACCTTGAGAGCTGTTTGAGAAGGTTCCGCACCTCCGTTTCTGAGGTCATCTTATGTCCTGTAAAGCAATCACACGTTCCCGTCGCGGAATGTCCCGAATTTCCGGCCTGCCAAAGGATTGCCCAAAGAGATGACCGTCATGCACGGCATGCATAATTAGTCCCGGCGCGTTGCAATCGCCAATCCGCGCAAGCGTCTCGAGTGGCATATCGGCAAGATCCACGCTCAAGCCCGTTTCGGGTTCACGCGATGTGACCGTAACGATGTGCGTACACGGCACGATCCTGGTCGTTCCAGAGTAGATACAGGCAAGGATTGCGCCGTCAGATGCAAACGCCGACAGGCGATGACTTACAACAATCGTTACGCCAAGCTTGATCAGAGACGACTGGATACGGACCTGTTCCGCGGTGTATTCCGTCCAGGCTGAAACAAGACCTGCGGGCGTCACGTAGGTAACCGCTCGGCCTTCACGCGCCAGCAACTCAGCAATGCAACTCGCCATGTAATATTGGTCATCGTCGAAGACCACGACAGGTCCGTCCCGGCGCTCGCCAGCCATGATGTCGTCCGGCGTCAACAGACGCGAATCATCGAATGAAGCAATCGGCGCTGGCGAGCTGCGGCCGCGACCATCGCGGCGCCAGCGGCTTCCTGTCGCCAGCACGACATGCTTGACCTCGGTGTCAGCGACAGCGGCCCGATCCATGTCGCTCGACCGATAAATTTCGACTTGGGGCAGTTTCGATAACTGATGTACACGCCAATCCCGTACGCGCGACCATTCGGCAAGGCCCGGGAGCTTCGATTCTCCAATGATCCGCCCTCCCAGTTCTTCCTTCCGGTCGGCAAGCAGTACGGGCACACCACGGCGGCCAAGGGTCAAGGCCGCTTCCAGCCCTGCTGGTCCTGCACCGACGACCAGAACCTGTTCGCGCCGCTCTGCAATGGTCACGCGCTCAGGATGCCAGCCTCGCCGCCACTCCTCTCCCATCGATGGATTCTGCGTACAGCGTATGGGCACGCCCAGACCGTCGTGGGCGTAGCAGATGTTGCAACCGATGCACTCGCGAATGTCATCAAGCCGCCCATCCCTGATCTTGTTGGGGAGAAACGGATCGGCAATGGAAGGCCGCGCCGCGCCGATCAGATCGACAATGCCACGCCTGATCTGCGACAGCATAGTTTCGGGGCTGGTGAAGCGGCCAACACTCACCACCGGCTTGGCAACCAATGAACGCACATGGGCAATGTCGTCCTCGAGAGACGCTTCCTTGACGAAACGCGACGACCCCATTTCCTTTGAGTAATCCGGCACCGTGATGTCAAACAAGTCAACGAGCGGCGCCAATGACTGAAGCAATTCGGCACGTTCTTCCTTGCCAGCTTCATCTTCGTTCAGAACCTCGACCCGAATTGCAATGGCGCATGTGTTGCCGATTGCATCGCGGGTCTCTTCGAGAACCTCACGCAACAGGCGCGAACGGTTTGCCAGCGAACCGCCATAGGAATCCCGGCGCTGATTGACCACGGGATCGAGGAACTGTGCCAAGAGATAGGTATGGGCAGCATAGACATACACAATATCGAATCCCGACTCCCGTGCGCGAATGGCAGCCGCACGGTGCCAACTCCTGTAGGATTTGATATCCGCCAGATCCATACGCTGGCTCTGCCAGGGTGAAAGAGCCGTAGGCATGGAGTTTGGCGCCAGAACAGGCAATCTTGAGTGGTTGTTCGACGATCGCTGCCCCCCATACCAAAGCTCAACGCCGGCAAGCGCACCGTGACGATGGACCCCGTCCACCATTGCCCTCATGTTGATGACATCACCATCATCCCAAAGACTGCAGAACGGGGCTGGCAAATCATCCGATGACGCGTGGATGGAGCAGTATTCCGTGTTCACTACGCCCCATCCGCCTTCGGCCTTGATTTCGCGCATCGCCGCCAACGTCTCAGGATGCTGGTAGCCCATGCCAGTACAGTGGGGCACCTGATAGAAGCGATTGGGAGCCGTAACGGGCCCAATTCTCACGGGTTCAAACAGGATATCAAATCGTGGATCACGATTCATGTGCAGGCTCCAGATACGTGTCTACGGCTACAGGGTCTTTGGCTTTCTGGCTCTCAGATGAGTTGGACAGTGCTCACCAGATTCGAGCACCGGCAGCATGTTTGTCCATATCTCCACATTGTGGTCGACGAACTCCTTGCCAAGTGTGCTGACCGCTTCCGCGTAGAGCGGTCCCTGAAGATTGGCGAGTTCCTGCTTGGCCCGTTCGCGGTACCACGCGTTTCGGCTTCGCGTTTCGACATTCTCAAAGCCGGCTGCCTGCATTGCATCGGCGTATCGCGCGGGCGACGCCATACCGAAATCCAGACCCTCGGACGCGATATAGGCCTTCATCGTCAGGCTCGGTTCACCATCATGGCCAATCAGCCAGTCCGAAGCGACAAACCACCCGCCAGGCTTCAACACCCGGTACACATCGCGCATCAAGGCATGCTTGTCCGGGATGTGAACAATCGAGTCCTTGCTGAACACGATATCGAACGTCGAAGGCGGAAACGGTAACGGACCGGGCACGACTTTTACGAGACCGATCCTGTCGGACAACCCTGCCTTCTCGACAACCTGCCGCGCATGGGTCAGGACTGTATCTTCCACGTCGATGCCCGTGACATAACCCGCACCATGTTCCCGCACGAGACATACATCAACACCGCCAGCACCAGAGCCAATGTCCAGCACGGAGCGGCCGCCGATATCCATGCCTTCAAGCAATCTTGCGACCTCGCCAGGCCCGCCCGGCGACAGCCACCCATCGCCCCAGATCCGTTCCAGAATGGCAATCAGCCTGGGATGATAAGATTCTTCTGATTCTACGTCCGGCATGTCCCCTCCACCCCACTTGAATACCGCAGTCTAGCTTATGCAGTGGGACGTGGCGACCTCGCGCATCAGCCGCTCCAGGCGCCTCCTCACAAGGATAACATGAAAAGTTCCGCGTCACTCAGGAGACAGCTTTCGGCAGCTGAGCCAGTGGCAGGTGACATTTGACGGTGTGCTCCTGGTCGATCAGCCGCGATTCAGGGACCTCAGTTTCGCAAATGCTTCCGATCTTGCGGGGACAGCGGGTCTGGAAGACACAGCCGGATGGCGGCTGGGCGGCACTGGGAATCTCGCCTTCGAGCTTCACGCGATCCGACTGCCGCCCATCAATGGAGGGCACCGACGACAGCAGGGCTTCGGTGTAAGGGTGATGCGGGCCGCTAAAGACGGCCTCGGCGGGACCCAGTTCCATCAACTGACCCAGATAGAGAACGGCGATGCGGTCCGATATGTAGCGAACAACTCCTAGGTCATGTGAGATGAAGATGTAGCTGACCTGCTGTGTGGCTTGCAGTTCGGCAAGGAGATTGAGAATGGCGGCTTGCACGGAGACATCGAGCGCGGACGTCGGTTCATCGCAAACGACGACCCGGGGATCGCCCGAAAAGGCTCGCGCAATGGCAACCCGTTGCTTCAGGCCGCCTGACAGTTGCCGCGGTTTGGCAGCCAGATAGCGTTCAGCAAGGCGAACCTGGTTCGTCAGTTCGCGAATCCGGCTCTCGCGGTTGCGTCCTGACATGCCAACGAGGCGTGAAATGGTGCGGCCGATCATGCGGCGCACCGAGTGCGACCGGTTGAGTGCAGAGTCGGGATTCTGGAAGACAATCTGAAGTGCCTTTACCTGATCGAGTGGCCTTGCCTTCAGTTCCGGTGCGGCCGGCGTCCCGTCGATGAGAATGCGGCTGCCAGCATCCGGTTCAAGAAGGCCAAGAACGCTGCGTGCAAGTGTCGTCTTGCCGCTTCCTGATTCGCCGACAAGGCCAAGAGTTTCGCCGGCATGGAGCGTGGCAGAGACATCGGTCACCGCCTTGAAGGCCTGGCTTCCCTGCCTGAACGTCTTGCTGACATGTTCGAGCTGCAGCACAGCTGCCTTCGCCACTGCCTTCTGCTCCAGCACGATGCCGGGCACATCCACGTTGGCAATATGCGCTGTCTGGTCATGGTGATGGCACCGGATCGAGCGATCGGGCAATGTCTCGCGCGCCGGATCTTCGATGCGGCAGATATCCGTGGCGAGCCCGCAGCGCGGTGCAAAGACACAGCCGGTGGTGATTTCTCCAGGTGATGGCAGGAAACCCGGAATGGTCGCCAGTGGCGCAACGTTCTTGCTGCGACCACGCTGCGGCAAGCATCGCAAAAGTCCTGCTGTGTAGGGATGCCTGGGGGTGCGAAAGATCGCGGCGGTTGACCCCTCTTCCACCAGCCGCCCCGCATACAGCACACCGACGCGGTCGCACATCCTGGCGATGACCGCCAGATTGTGGCTGATGAAGAGAATGGATGTCGAGAATTCCTTGCGGAGCTGCACGATGAGGTCAAGCACATCAGCTTCGACCGTGGCGTCGAGACCCGTCGTGGGCTCATCGAGAATCAGCAAGGCAGGATCGCTGGCAAGTGCCATAGCGATTGCCACGCGTTGCTGCATGCCGCCTGATAGTTGGTGTGGGTAACGCTGCATGACACGCTGCGGATCGCTGATGCGGACCTTCTCCAGTATGGCGGCGACACGGGCGGGCCATTCGGACCGGGCGACGCCCGCCAACTCGAAAACCTCCTGCAGCTGGCGGCCGATGCGAAGCGACGGATTGAGCGCCCGTCCAGGATCCTGGTAGACCATGGCGACGGATTTGCGCCTGAGAGTGCGGAGGCCCGTGCTGTCGAGGCCGTATAGGTTCTGGCCATCGATCAGGATTTGACCATCGCGCATTATTCCATTGCGCGGGAGATAGCGAAGGATAGCATAGGCCGCAGTGGATTTGCCGCAGCCCGACTCCCCGACAAGACCGTAGGACTCGCCACGACCAATCGTGAAATCGATGCCCTGCAGGACGCGTTGCGCCCTGCCCTTGACCTGGTAGTCGACGGACACGCCCTCCAGGCGCAAAGCTGCGGATTGTGCGTTACTCATCAAGAGTGCTCTGGATTCCGTCGGCCACGAGGTTGACGCCGATTACCAGGGACGCGATGGCAAGACTGTCGAACAGCACTGCCCACCAGTAGCCTCCGCCTATTAGACCATAGTTCGTCGAAATCGACAGTCCCCAGTCCGGTGATGGCGGCTGGATGCCAAAGCCAATGAAACTCAGCGTGGCGACGGTGAAGATTGCGTAGCCGAGACGCACGGTGGCCTCGACCAGAATCGGTGGGATCACATTCGGCAGAATTTCTACAAACATGATGTAGAGAGGGTTTTCACGGCGCAGTTCGGCGGCAGCGACATAATCCAGGCTGCGCTCGGTCAACACGCTGGCGCGCACCGTGCGCGCGATGATCGGCGCGAACGTGAAGCCGATGACGAACAATACCGTGATGGTAGATGCGCCGAGGGCGGTCAGCGCAAGCAGCGCCACGATCACGGTCGGCAGTGCCAGCACGGCATCAACAAAGCGGCTCAAGATTTCGTCGATCCATCCACCGAAGTATCCCATGGCGAGGCCAAGGGCGGTTCCCAGGACCGTACTGAGGATGGTCGCCAAGGGCGCCACAGTCAGGATATCGCGAGCGCCGACGATCACGCGGGAAAAGACGTCGCGGCCTAGTTGATCGGTACCGAACCAATGTTCCGAATCGGGCGGCAGCAGTGAGTTCAAGACATCGTCGGCATAGGGGTCATATGGCACAAGCGATTGACCGAACACAGCGCAGCAGACCCAGAAGCCGACGATGACCGCGCCAATGGCGAAGGTCGGCGATGACAGCACACGACGAATATCTCGGCCGAGTTCGTTTTCGACAACTCCCACATCGCTCATTCGCGGCCACCGTAGCGAATGCGTGGATTGAGGCTGGCATAGAGCAAATCCGCGGCGAGAGTCGCGATGGCAAACAGGATGCCGACGGACATGACGCCGGCCTGCAGCATGGGGAAATCCTTCTTGTTGGCGGCGGTGTAAATCAGGCTGCCGATGCCCTGGTAGCGGAACAGGATCTCGATCACGACGAGTCCACCGATGAGGTAAACCGTCTGGGTGGCGATGACGCTGATGGTCGGCAGCAGGGCATTGCGCAAGACGTGGCGCCAGATCACCGTGGGGTAAGAAAGTCCCTTGAGGATCGCGGTGCGGGTGTATTCGGCATCAAGCGCTTCGATCATGCCGGCGCGGGCCATTCGGGCAATATAACCGAACAGGATCAGCACCAGCGGCAGCGAAGGCAGGATCAGATGATAGAGCTGCAGCAATGGCCCCGCGCCAGCCGGCGGTGTGGCGGAGATTGGGAACCAGCGGAGCCAGACACCGAATACGAGAATCAGGACGATGCCTGACACAAACTCGGGCACGATCGTCGCCGAAAGGCCAGCCGTCGAAATGATGCGGTCTGTAAGCCGGCCACGCTTGAGTGCGGCGACAATTCCTCCAAGGATTCCGAGCGGCACCACGAGAAGAAAGGCGACCAGCGCGAGCTTTGCTGAATTGACAAGGGCTATCTCAAGAAACGGCGCCACGGGCGCGCGATAGGCATAGGACTGGCCAAGATCACCGGTCAGAATTCCGCTGATCCAGTCCACATACTGCACCGGCAAGGGGCGATCGGTGCCCATTTCATGATTGAGAATGTCGACTGCTTTTTGGTCCGCAAAGGGGCCGAGCATGGCCCGTCCCACATTTCCGGGCAACATGCGTGCGCCGGCAAACACTATAAGACTCAGCAGCCACAATGTCGCCAGGGACAGCAGGACTCGCTTCAGCAGGAAACCAAGGATGGCTCTATCTCCCCGCTCCCGTGAGTGCGGACGCCAGCTGCTTCCAGACTGGCGTCCGCCAATCGCGGTGTCGCCTCAGAGACTCGCTTGTCCCAGGAACAGATGGGACATTGCCGTTGGCTGCACGCCGGTTGCACCCTTCTTGGTCGCAGTCAGGAAGTCATAGAAGTAGCAGAAGATGAGCGGCGTTTCATCGAGCAGCAAGTTCTGGATCTTGCTGGCCGCGGCACGCTGGGCTTCAAGATCCAGCGCCGCGACATAATCCTTCACCAGGCCATCGTACTCGGCATTGTTGAAGTGAGCTGAATTCCAGGTGCCAGTGCTGGCCAGTGGCGCCTGCAGGAACACATTCGGTACACCACGGTGACCGTAGTCCGTGATGCCCATGGTCGAATCGAGCCACGGCGACTTACCTGGAACAGCATCACCATAATAGGTGCCCTGGTCGAGGATGTTGAGATTGATCTTGCCACCAATTTCCTTGACGGCATTCTGGATCAGCACCGCGAAATCCGGAATCTCCAGGTACTTCTCAGTGGTCAAAGTCACCTCGAAGCCATTGGCCATGCCAGCCGCTTCCATGAGTTGCTTGGCCTCGGCGATGTTCTTCTCGCGCTGCGGCACGGACGGATCCGTCGAGGGATAGGCCGCCATGAATGGACTATCGTTGCCGACTTGGGCCTTGCCTTTCATCAGGCCCGCCACGATGCGCGGGCGATCAAGACAGAGTGCCACGGCGCGACGGACGCGCTTATCCTTGAACGGGTCCATATCCGTCCGCATGTGCACCTGCTGGTGGGCAGACGACGGCGTGCTGATGATATCGACGTTCGGGTCGTTGAGAAGGCCGACGCCCTGCAGCACGGGGATCTGCTCGATGATGTCGATCTGGCCGCCCTGCAATGCAAGGATTTGAGGCTGGTAATCGTCAAAGAAGCTGAGTTCGATCCGGTCAGCAATCGGCTTTGGACCCCAGTAATCATCGTTGCGCACAAAGCTGGCGCCGACCTTCGGCGTGTATTTCTCGAGCTTGTAGGGACCGGTACCGACCATCGAGGTTTCATAGTTGTCGGGATATTCGGCCGGCACGATCACGGCATTGTAGTTGTCGGTCGAGACCATATACGGGAAATTGCCGTTGGCCGCCTCAAGATGGAATTCCACCGTGTGATCATCGACTTTGCGCGTGCCGCCCTTGGACAGCATGCCTGAAAACACCGAGAGTGCATTGGAACCATTGTCCGGATCGGCAAGACGGTCGAAGGTTGCGACCACGTCATCGGCCGTCATCGTCTTCCCATTATGGAATTTCACGTTCTTGCGCAGCTTGAAGGTCCAGACCGTGCCATCCTTGTTTGGCGACCAGCTCTCGGCGAGCACCGGCTGGGCTGTCAGATCGCTGCCGGAGAGCACCAGATTTTCTGCGCATTGGGAAAGTACGGTAATGCCCCCACCATCGGCGATCTTGACGGGATCGATGGCGCCGGCCGGCACAATCTGACCGACGCGAATGGTGCCACCGGCCATGGCGGCGCGAGCCCGGCGCGACGTTGCGGCATCGTAGCCCACCGCACCAGCGACGCTGCCAAGGAAGGCCGCGGATAGCCCGAGGACAGAACCATATCGCATGAACTCGCGGCGATTGACGGTTCCCGACACCAGCCCATCAATCAGGTGGTTCTCGTGTTCACTCCGTCCCCGGCGGAGCATATCCAGAAGCTTATAATTGATTGCCATCTTTCCTCTCCCGTCTGTTCTTATGTGATCCCCGAGCAGGTCGGCCCATCTTCAACCTACTATGAGTGGCCATTGGCGCGGTCCTGTCAATAGGCCAGTGCAGCAGGACCGCATCGTCAATCCATGATGGTCCCTATGCTCTCGCGGCAAGAACGTCACTCATCCGGCGGCTATAGTAACGATAGAAGTCAAGAACCGGCCCCTCGAAGTTGGCCGGTGCAAGCGGACCCTTGTGATAATGGGGAGATGCCAGGCCGCGCATCATTTCGCTCAGAATGTCCTTGTCCTCACTCATGTACTGGTGGAAGAGATCGACCGCATAGTCGACATCCGAGTCCTTCCAGGTGTCGCCATAGAACATCAAGCCCATCTTGACGCGGACCCGCGAGACGGCTTCGGGCTGGATGCAAATGAAGGACGAATAGTCGCCGCTGCAGCCGGAGACGAGCCCAGGCGGAACTGCAAGCATCACACAGTTCATGGCTTCGGCGTCAGTCAAATCCGGGTGGCCCTTGTAGGAGCGCGGCAAGTCTGGCGAGAAGCCGGCGTTATAGCCGAAATACGCCTCACCCGACGGTATGTGCGTACAGAGCCGCGTGGGGTTCATGGGATGGAGCGTGGTGCGATGGAGCGGCGAAAGATGGTAACCCTCCATGAAGTTCTCGATGAAACACTTCCAATTCACCGGCCAGACCTCATTCACCACATAGCGGGTGGTCATCTGCTCCATGTGATAGTTTCGGATTAATTCCTCGAGGCCCTGCAAACGTGGAGCGAGGGGTGGAGGATCCTTGGACAGGTTGGCAAAGATGAAGCCATGCCATTCCTCGGCAGCAAATTGCGGAAGCCGGCATGCCGTCTGATCGAAGCCCTTGTGCTGCTCCATGCGCGGCGCACCTGCCAGCTTGCCTTCGTAGTCATATGACCAGTGATGATAAGGGCAGACCAGGCGCGGGCCGTTGCCACGTTCTTCCACCAGGATGGCGCCACGGTGGCGGCACACGTTGGACATGATGCGGAGTTTTCCGTCGTCTCCGCGGACGGCAACCAGCGGTTCATCACAGAGCTGAAATGGCATGAAGTCACCTGGCTTGGCGACTTCGTCGCACCTGCCGATACAAATCCATTCATTGCCGTAGAGCTGCTTCAGTTCGAGATCGAACACCGCCGGATCAGTGTAGTACGACTTGGGCATGGCCCAGGCCTGGCCGTAGTCCAGTCTTTCGCTTTCGCGCAGGGCCTCGCTCAATTCTGCAAAAGTTTGATTGGTCATGGCTGGTCTCCCCTGTGTCGTCATGTGCGTCTGTGACTATTCAGAGCCTTACGCAGCGCGTCCATAAAACCCGATTTGCTCTTCCTTGCTGAAGGTGACACCGGGACGCTCGTAGTACGAGAATACGGCGATGTAGCGCTCCAGCGGCCCCCTGCAGGGTGTCACGCGGTGAATGGTGTTCTTGCCCTTGAAGACATTCAGGGTTCCTGCCGACAGCCGCAGCTGCTTGACGTCTGGATCCCTGCCCTCGAGCAGACGGGCGACCCCGTCGTAGTTGGGTTCGGCGTCGGTCCGAAGGTCGGAGCGGTATTCGAACTCACCCCCGCCGCTGGGTTCCTGCAACAATAGCGTCGTGGTGAACTCGGAGCGGTCGAAATGCCAGTTCAGCGCTTCGCCCTCGCCGTACTTCATGACATTCACGCGGGCCAAGGGATCGCGCATGGCAAACAGATTTTCCTTCTCCATTGTGGCGGCCAGGAAAACGGCGAACTGCGGCCATTCGTAGATCCAGACGGGTACACTCTGCGAAATCTGGTCACAGCAAACTGTGTGATTGATGGTATCGACCAAGCGCAAGGCGGGGTGATCGGGCGCAAGCCCCGGTACGTCCTTCTTGAAATAGATGTTGTGCCTGCGCTTGTGGACGAAGGACAGGGTCTCCATCACCGGGCGGATTTCTGCCATGGCGCACTCCAGTGCGGCAGGCCTCACCAATCCCTCCAAGTTAAACATACCGTTCCGCGCCAGATCCTTCCGGCACTGGGCCACGAGATCGTGCCAGGCTTGCGACCCGGGTTTGTCGAGGGGATAGCGATCGAGATCGAGAATGTTGTGCACGGCGGGACTCCGCAATTCGGTCGAGGTTATCTGTGCCCAAGATTTCGCTTTTCTCAACGGGTCAAAATGTTAGGCTGCCCAAGATTATCTTGGTCACACAATGCGATCTCTCCCGCCACTCAATGCCCTTCGCGCATTTGAAACCGCTGCCAGAACAGGAAGTTACGTTGCCGCCGCAGCTGAACTCGGCGTATCGTCGGCCGCGGTGAGCCAGCAGGTGCGGAACCTGGAGGATTTTCTCGGCAAACAATTGTTCACGCGGTTCAACAACCGGATCGTGCTGACGGATGCCGGCCAAGCGATCTTTGCCGGTGCCACGGAAGCCTTGCAGTCCATCGCTACCTTGACCAAACAGGCGATGACCGGAGCGGCCCGGCAGCGTCTGGTGATCAGCGCCCTGCCGTCCGTGGCCCACCGCTGGATGGCGCCGCGATTGGCTGACTTCACTGCGCTCCACCGGGAGTTTCGCTTCGAACTTCGGATCGAGGACGACCCTGTTGATTTCCCGCGATACGATATCGATCTTCGCATGTGTTACGGGACTAGCCTCTATCCGGAACTCAGGGCCACCCACCTCTGCCAGGACGAGGCATTGCCGTTGTGCAGCCCTGCCTATCTCGTGCGCAATCCAGCGGCGATCACGGCCGACCTTTCCAATGTTCCGGATGATGATCTCATCCATACCGACTGGGGTCCCAGTTTCGGTTCGCATCCCACCTGGCAGTCATGGTTCATGAAAGCGGGAACAGCCCGGCCCGGCCGGTCGGAGGGGTTCCGCTCCGGCATGTCGGGATTGACGCTTGATCTTGCGCGCGATGGCGTGGGGGTCGCTCTGGGGCAGCGAATGCTGGCGGCGGACGATCTGGCCCACGGCCGACTGGTTGCGCTATCGGACATCGCCATTCCTCTTGGACATGCCTACAGTCTGGTCCATCCAATCAGCAAATCACGCAATATCGCGCTCAAGCAACTGATCGATTGGCTGGTGAACCAGGTTCACTGACTGGCAAGTTTACTGACCCATTGCGCTTCGGCCGCCGCCTCTTCAATCTGAGGGTATGAGCCTCGTCCCGTCACCCTCCCGCTATGCGGAGTTGTTCGAACCCGTGAAGATCGGGCCGGTCACGGCACCCAACCGCTTCTACCAGACCCCGCATGCCACCGGCATGGGTTGGCGGATGCCGAAGGCTTCAGCAGCCCTCCGAGGCGTAAAGGCCGAAGGCGGATGGGGTGTCGTATCAACCGAATACTGCTCCATTCATCCGTCGTCAGATGATTTCCCCTTCGCCTATCTCTCGCTGTGGGATGAAGACGACGTCCGGACATTGGCGGCGATCGGTGAAGCCATTCACCGGCATGGCAGCCTGATGGCGGTCGAACTTTGGCACGGTGGCTTCCATTCCAACAACCGCCTGACACGCGAGCCTGTGCTCTCGCCATCGGGACAACGGCTCAAACTTCTGGGGCCCGGCTCGGCCAGGGCGATGGATGCTGCCGACATCCGTGCGTTCCTCGGCTGGCAAGCCAAAGCCGCCGAGCGGGCGAAACGGGCCGGGGCCGACATCGTTTATGTCTATGCGGGTCACGACTATCTGCCCTTCCAGTTCCTGTCGCCGCGCACCAACCGGCGGTGTGATGCCTATGGCGGATCGGTGGCAAATCGTACCCGTCTCGTTCGAGACATGATCGACGTGACGCGAGACGCGGTCAAGGGCGATTGCGCAGTGGCATTGCGAATGGCCGTGGACGAGCTGCATGGACCGGATGGCATCACGTATGATGGCGAAGCCCAAGAGATTGTATCTCTGCTGGCGGAACTGCCCGATCTCTGGGACGTCAACATCGCCGGCGCATTGGGCAACGACTCGCGCAGTGCCAGATTTTCGAGCGAGGGATTCCAGGAACCCTACGTCTCCTTCATCAAGTCGTTGACCAGCAAGCCGGTGGTGGGGGTCGGCCGCTTCACATCGCCGGACACCATGTTGCGGCAGGTCCGCGAAGGCATTCTCGATTTCATCGGCGCGGCGCGGCCATCCATCGCGGACCCGTTTCTTCCCGCCAAGATCCGGGATGGTCGCGAGGATGAAATCCGAGAATGCATCGGCTGCAATATCTGCCGCGCTGCCAACAACGAAGCAGTGCCGCTCCGGTGCACGCAGAATCCCACCATGGGCGAGGAGTGGCGGCGAGGCTGGCATCCCGTGCGAATCGAGAGCAAGGTAAGTGAAAAGCGGGTTCTGGTGGTCGGTGCCGGTCCGGCAGGTCTGGAGGCGGCGTTGGCTCTTGGGCAACGGGGCTACGAGGTGCATCTGGCCGAAGCTTCACGTGATCTCGGTGGAAGGCTGTTGTTCGAACATCGGCTGCCGGGACTCTCGACCTGGATCCGGGTCCGGGATCACCGCGAACACATGCTGTCGTGGCTCGCCAATGTCAGCATCTACCGGGAAAGCAGACTGACCGCGCAGGACGTCGTCGATTTCAGTGCCGACCATGTGGTAATCGCGACCGGCAGCCGCTGGAGGAGGGATGGCATCGGTACGGCGCGGGAAACCCCTATTCAGATTAGCAGCGATACTTCCATGATCACTCCAGATGACCTTGACGACCTCAAGGATCCAATCCTGGTCTATGACGACGACAACTACTTCATGGGTGGGGCACTGGCAGAGAGACTGCGACTTGAAGGGCATCACGTCATTTATGCCACGACGCAGCCCATCGCCTCCGCCTGGACGCAAATGACCGATGAGCAATATCTCGTCGAAGAAGGACTGGTGTCGATCGGAGTGGACGTGAGGGTCTCGCATACGCTGCAAGGCGCCGACAGAACCCTTGCCATCTTCCGGCATGTCCTTTCAAAAGAACCTACAACCATCGCCTTTGGAACACTCCTCATGGTCACGGGGCGCGTACCACAAGATGATCTGTATGCGGACTTACGAGCGATGAATGGTGCTCCTCCGTTCACCGCAATCGGTGACTGCTTCTCCCCCAGCCACATCGCCGATGCCGTCTACGCCGGACACCGGTTCGCACGGGAATTCGACCAGAGCGAACCGCAGCAGCTTCGCCGGGAAAGGCCATCCCCATGACAAGACGCAGCAACCGGACAGCGCGCAATCCATCAGCCCTGCAACAACGTCCGTTTTGTCAACTTCAACACCGCTATGCACCGATCGAGATTTTTTCGGCTGACCAGGTCATGGCCATCCACGGCACGGCACTCGACATCCTCGAAGACGTTGGCTTCAAGGTCCTGTCCGACCGGGCGCGTGAATTGTACCGTTCAGCGGGCGCTGACGTGAACGAGGGGTCCGACCGGGTACGGTTTCCCCGGGCCATGGTGATGGACTGGATCGGCAAGGCGCCGGCCGAATTCCGTCTCCACGCGCGCGACGCCGCAAAGACCGTCGAGATTGGCCGCAGCCATGCAATCTTCTCCTCGGTTGGCGGGCCGGCCTACGTGAGCGATCTCGACAAGGGCCGCCGGACTGGCACCCACGCCGAGCAGCAGGACTTCCTCAAACTTGTTCAGAGTCTCAACGTCCTGCACCAGGAGGGTGGAGGACCGTTCGAAGCGCTGGACCTTGACCCTCGAACACGCCATCTCGACCTCTACTATTCGCAGGCGACGCTGCTCGACAAGAACTGGCAACCACAAAGCCTTGGATCGGCCGTTGCCTTCGACGCGCTCGACATGGGGGCGATGCTGTTTGGCACGACGCGCGATGGGCTAACCGACCGCTGCATCTTTACCGCTATCATCAACACCAATTCGCCTCTGCAGCTGGACATACCGATGGCCGACGGTTTGATCACCATGGCGGAACACGGCCAATGCAATGTCATCACGCCTTTCACGCTCTCGGGGGCCATGAGCCCTGTGACCCTGGCCGGCTCACTTGCGCAACAACATGCAGAAGCCATGGCCGGAATCGTGCTCACCCAGATCGTGCGTCCAGGTGTGCCAGTCATGTATGGTGGATTCACATCCAATGTCGACATGAAGTCAGGAGCACCGGCATTTGGTACTCCGGAATACACGCAGGCCGCGCAGATTTCCGGACAATTGGCACGCCTTCTCAACGTTCCGTTCAGATCGAGCAACGTGACCGCGGCCAATGATACCGACGCGCAGGCCGCCTATGAGAGCATGATGTCGCTATGGGGCGCGGTAATGGGTGGCGCCAACTTGGTGCTGCATGCCGCGGGATGGCTCAACGGCGGACTGACTGCATCGTTCGAGAAACTCATCATCGACGCCGAGATGTTGCAAATGATGCAAGCCTATTGCGAACCACCGGAGGTGACGCGCGAGACGCTTGCCTTGGAGGCCGTAAAGGATGTCGGCCCTGCCGGGCACTACTTCGGCACGCCGCACACGCTGGAACGCTATGAAGCTGCTTTTTACAGCCCGCTCGTATCGAACTGGGACAACTATGACACGTGGGTGGAACGCGGCCGCGAAACTGCGCCACAAAGGGCAAATCGCATCTGGAAGAAATTGCTCGCCGAATACCAGCAACCACCACTTGATCCAGCCATCGACGAGGCGCTGCGTGAGTTCGTGGATCGCCGGAAGCGGGAACTTACCTGAACGGCAATGGGTTGAGTCAGCCAGCCGGCTTCAGGCGGTGTTGCCGGCGTCGACCGTGATCACCGTACCGGTGATGCTGCGGCCGCCGTCGCCCATCAGAAAATCCACCGTGTTCGCGACATCGACCGGATCGGCGAGACGCTGCAATGCGCTTCGGCGTGCAATCTTCTGGCGACCCTCGTCGTCGAGCGAGGCCGTCAGTGCTGTATCGATGAAACCGGGCGCAATGGCATTGACAGTGATGTTCGCGCGCCCCACTTCACGCGCCAGCGATTTGGTGAAGCCGACAAGCGACGCCTTGGTCGCGGCGTAAACGGACAGGGCATAGTAGCCCGTGGAGGCGATGATCGATGACATGTTGACGATGCGGCCCTCGCCCTCGGTAAACATCGAGCGGACGACCTGACGGGTGAGTGCGATGGGCGACAGGGTGTTGATGCGGATGAGCTTTTCGATCTCCGAAAGCGGCATGACCGCGAGCAGCCCTTCAGTGCCGATGCCAGCATTGTTGACGAGCCCGTAGACTGGGCCATATTGCTTGCGCAGGTCCTTCACGAATTGCGGCATGTCTTCAATGCGGTCGAGGTCAAAGAATGCGTAGGAAATCACCCCCGGCGATGCCGCCGCGATTGCCTTCGAGAGCTCGTCGGATTCCTTCCGTGCAACTGCGATGGCACGATAGCCTGATGCCGCAAGGCGCTCGCAGATCGACAAGCCTATGCCTCGGCTTCCGCCGGTGACGATGACGTTACGCATGCTGGCGCGAAACCTTGCCGCCTGCCGTCATGTCGATGCTGCCGACAACATTGACGAGAGCCGGAATCTTGTGTGCCGGAAGGTTCGATCGGCACAATTCGAGTATATCTCTCTTTGCTCCCTCGGGGTCTCTGGTATTGTCCAGCAAGACCACGTCGGCCACGACAATGGAACCGATGATCGGACTCTTGCGTGGCTTTACGCGAGACTGACGCACCGCGGCGTGCCGGTTGATAACGGTCTCGATTTCCTCGGGGTGAACCTTGAGACCACCGACATTGATGATGCCACCGCGACGACCAGAGAAGTAGCAGCGCCCATTGCGTAGGTCGACCATGTCACCCGTATCGATCCAGCCTTGCTCGTCGGCCATTGCCAGATCCGGCCGGCCGGCATAGCTCGATGCCATGCGCGACGATCGTATGCGCAACGACCCGTCGATGACTTTCATCTCCACGCCGTTGCGCGCCGCTTCAAGGTAGCTCGCCGGGAAGCCTTCCATGCCATCATTGACGTCAAATCCAACGCCGGCCTCCGTCGACGCATAGGCGTGGCCGATAGAGGCTTCGGGAAATGCTTCACGCAGCGCGTCGAGAATGGCCTGATCGGAGATCTCGCCGGACAAACGAACATAATCCGGTCTGAAGCCTTCGACAGCTGAACTCATCAACGCGCGCCGCCAATGGGTTGGCGTCCCCGACACATGCGTTACGCCTTCCCCTGTCAGTCGCACCAGATGATCAGCCACGGCTTCATCGGGCCGTGACAAGACAAGGCTGCCTCCAGCAAATATGGCGCGGAGGAAAATCTGCAGTCCGCCATAACGGCGAATGTCGTAGAATGTTGCCCAGATGGGCCGCTGTTCAGTTGCCCCAAGGGTCGCAATGGCGCCCGTCAGTGCCGCCAGTGTATGGACGGCGATCTTGGGATCGCCCGTCGTGCCGGAAGTCAGCATGAGCCACTCAGTTCTGGCGGCCGGGGCAGTGGTGGCATCGACGGGAGCAAGGCCGGCCCCACATGCAAAGATTGCCTCCACACCGAGATGCTGATACGCGGCAGGATTGGAGCAGACGATGGCATCAATTTCCGCATCACGGATGATAGCTGGAAGATGAGCGTCCTTCACATCCGGGGGCAGCAGCAAGAGCCGCCGGGCGCAACCATCGAGATCGATGACAAGCTGTGCTGCCTCGTACTGCGTTTCCACCGCGATCAAAACCGATCGACCGTACAATCCAGCGCGCGTGCTGCCGATCGGGCTGGCATGCAGCAGATCACGCAGAGCCACACACCTCCGCCCGTCCGTCAGCACGCTCGAATCGCGAACCGCCGCGTGCGCGAGTGCCTGGCGAAGTGTATCAGGCCGCGAGTCTGGCATTGTCGTACACCGCGACAAACTCTCCAAACGTCACGGGGAATTCAACATCGTCCGATGCCGTAAATGGGTCATAGCCAAGCTTGTCCTCGAGCCTGGCAACCAGAATTGCGAAGCAGAGTGAGTCCAAACCGGATTCGAGCAATTCCAGATCATCGGTCAGTGTGCAGAGCGTCTTGTGCTGCTCTCTAGCGACCTGTTCGATTTCAGCGATGATTGTTAACCGTGCCGACATGGTTTGCTGCTCCTATGGGATATCTCTCTTATATAACTACTGCATTGAATTTAGCGAAAACCGTTTGGATGTAAGGTTAAGCCATGAAGCCCGGAGCATCGCGCGAAAGGATCCGCTGCCGGCTCATTACTGATCGTGATCTCGACGCTGTCGCGACCATATTGCGCGCAGGTTTTCCCGGTCACAAAGCTGGAAGTTGGGAGCGGGGTCTGGAGCACATGCGGTGGCGCGCCGTGCCGGACGGCGCACCCCGGTATGGCTATTGTCTCGACGTCGGCGGGACAATCGCAGGAGTCATCCTCCTGATTGCGAGTTCGCGGCAAGTCGGCGGCGAGGACGCGCTATTCATCAACGTGGCAAGCTGGTATGTCGTGCCCGACTACCGTACTTACGCCCAGTTGCTGGTTTCCATTGCGCTGCGCAACAAGTTGGCGACCTATACCAACGTCACACCCGCACCACACACGTGGCCGATTGTCGAGAATCAGGGCTATACACGGTATTGCAACGGACTGTTCGTGGCCGCACCGGTATTGAAGCCGCCCGCACGAGGCGTTTCAGTCATACCATTTGCCAAAGCGTCGGGTATGGCCGAGGTGACGGAACTGACTAATTTCGAGATGCTGCAACGCCACCATGTCCTTGGTTGCACTGTCGTTGTTGCAAAAGAGCAAAGCAGGCATGACGGCTACGTCTTCCAGCGGTACCGGATCAAGTCCGGACGTGTGCCGCTTCCCGCCATGCTCGTGCTCCATGCTCCAGACAGGGCGGAGCTCGTTCGCATTGCTGGCAATCTGTCACGTTCTCTCCTGCGTCACGCGGCGCCCTTTCTCGTCATGGATGCAAATGGTCCGGTAGACGGCCTGCGAGGGTTCTATACCGAGTCGCGAGGACGGAAGTATTTCAAGGGGCCGCATCAGCCCTCTCTCTGCGATCTCGCGGACAGCGAATTCGCCATTTTCGGAGTCTGACGCATGACAGTTTCAAGGACGGCCGCACAGGTGCTCGTCGACCAGCTCGTCATCAATGGCGTGGAGCACGTGTTCTGCGTGCCTGGCGAGAGCTTCCTGCCAGTGCTCGATGCGCTCCACGACTCCCCGATCAAGGTTACGGTATGCCGTCAGGAAGGTGGTGCGGCCATGATGGCGGACGCCGCCGGCAAGGCGACGGGGCGGCCTGGCGTGTGCTTCGTGACACGCGGACCAGGTGCGACGAATGCATCCGCCGGCATTCACATCGCCCAGCAGGATTCGACACCTGTCATCATGTTCGTGGGACAGATCGACCGCGGCATGAAAGAGCGCGGCGCATTCCAGGAAATGGACTACCGTGCGGTGTTCGGCAGCATGACCAAATGGACCGCCGAGATCGATGAACCATCACGCATGGCGGAATTCGTCTCGCGTGCCTTCTATCAGGCGACCGCCGGCCGGCCGGGCCCGGTTGTGCTGGCTTTGCCGGAGGACATGCTGAGCGAGTGCGTCGATATACCCAATGCGCCGGAATGGCGGCAGGTGGAACCCGCTCCGTCCGCGGACGATGTGGCACGGATCTCTGCGCTACTATCGGAGGCATTGAATCCAATTCTCATCCTTGGCGGAAGCCGGTGGACACCCGATGCTTGCACGGCAATCACGCGATTCGCCGAATCCTACCAGCTGCCCGTCGTCACGAGCTACCGGCGCCTGCCGCTGTTTGACGCCTTGCACCCCAATTTCGCAGGCGACCTCGGCATTGGTCCTAACCCGAAGCTCATTGCGAGGATCAAGTCTGCAGATCTCATTCTTCTGGCTGGCGGCCGCCTCGGTGAAATTCCATCACAGGCCTATTCTCTGATCGGGATTCCCAACCCTGGTTCAAAACTGGTTCATCTCTATCCCGATGCGATGGAGATCGGGCAAGTCTACACGCCACATCTTGCGGTTCAGGCATCACCCAACCGATTCGCGCCGGCGCTGGCGGCGCTGCCTGCTCATGAAACTCCTGCGTGGACCGGATCGGCCATCGAAGCCCATGCGGAGTATCTCGCCTGGACGGATACGGCGACCCCACAGCCGGGAGACGTCAATCTCGGCGAGATCATGGTCTGGCTCCGGGACAATCTTCCTGCCGATGCCATCATCTGCAACGGTGCCGGCAACTATGCGTCATGGATTCATCGCTTCTATCGCTTCCGCCGGTTCGCCAGCCATATTGCACCAACATCGGCATCGATGGGCTACGGCATGCCGTCGTCCGTCGCGATGAAGCGTCTGCATCCCGACCGCACCGTTCTTTCAATCAATGGCGACGGTGATTTCCTGATGAACGGTCAGGAGTTCGCAATTGCCGTCCAGTACAATCTGCCTATCATCGTATTGGTTTGCGACAACGGCATGTACGGAACGATCCGCATGCATCAGGAACGTGAATATCCGGACCGGCGGATCGCGACAGAGTTGCGCAACCCTGACTTTGCAGGTTATGCGCGGGTGTTCGGTGGTTTTGGCGTGACCGTGGACAAGACAGCCGGCTTTCCGGCGGCTTTCGAAACCGCCCGGGCTTCAGGCCAGCCGGCCATCATTCACATCAAGATCAGCCCTGACGCCATTCTGCCAGGCACGACGTTGACGAAGATCAACGAACAGGCCCGCCAGCGGAAGACGAGCGCTTGAGACTTTGTTCTCAAGCGGCGTGGGCAAACTCCCAATAGAGTTCACGCGCCTTGTGATAGAAGGGCCCCGGCTGCAGATCGCGCTCATCGATCCGCGTGATGGGCATGACCTTCGAGAAGTTCCCGCTCGAGAAGATCTCGTCCGCGGACTGGAAATCATCATAGGTCAGTGACGTTTCTTGTACGGTGATCCCAGCATCACGCAGTAGGGCGATGACACGCCGCCGCGTGATTCCATTCAGGAATGTTCCATTCGGAACTGGCGTGTGGACCACACCATCCTTGGCCATGAAGATGTTGGCGTTCGCCAGTTCAGTGATGTTGCCAAGCATGTCAGGCACGAGGCAGTTGCCAAACCCCCGGGCACCCGCCTCGTGCCTGACATGCTT
>CAZECZ010000069.1:0-21364 GCA_964510815.1 uncultured Aestuariivirga sp. | reverse complement strand
CTGGGGCCGCTGCGGGTGCTGATCTTCACGCCGCTGTCGATTGATCTGTCGGTCATGGATGCCGATACGCAAGGCCTCGGCGACGTGCTGGCCGCCCTCATGGGGACATCGGCGACGACGCTGACCGCGGCCGTCGCGCTGGTCATCGTCTTGGCGTTGCTGGTCTGGTGCTTCAGCAACCGTGACTTCCGGGCCTCGCCCGGCGCCATCGCCGCCGGCATCGTCTTCGGTCTGTGCATCACCGCCGGCTGGATGCTGACGGGCCTCGCCTTCGACGAATTCGCCAGCACGCCCATCGCCCTGGAATCGCTCACCTTCGTCCGCCCGGCCGGTGACACGCTCGACTGGCTGATGCGCTATACGGCGGGTCCAGTCCCCGACTTCGGCGTCGCCACGACATTTGGCACCATCGCCGGCGCCTTCATCGGCGCCATGATCTCGGGCCGCTTCAACGTCGCGGGTTTTGCTGACCGCTCGGACTTCTTGCGCAACCTGTTCGGCGCAGTGTTCATGGGCGTGGGCGGTGTGCTGGCCCTGGGCTGCACCATCGGCCAGGGCATGACCGGCGTTTCGACCTTGGCGATCGGCTCGTTCATCGCGCTCATCGCCATCATCGCCGGCGGCTTCGCCGGCTTGCGGGTGTTCGACCGCTTGCTGGAAGCGGAATAGGGCGATGCCGAGGACTGCATTCGCCGTCGGGATCGGTGCAGTCCTGCCGCTCGCAGCTCTGTTGACACAGGAGCCACGGGCGGAATCAACTGCTCCCACGAGCTTCACGGATATCATCCTGGCCATCGAAGGCGACCGCGACTATGGCGCCTATCTCGCCGGCGAATGCGTGACGTGCCACCAGGCGGATGGCCATGCTGGCGGCATCCCGCCGATTGCCGGCTTGCCGCGTGCCGCCTTCATCCGGGCCCTTTTGGAATACCGGACCAACATCCGCCTGAATGAGGTGATGAAACTGCGCGCGCTCGCTCTGGGCGATGAAGAGATCGCAGCCCTTGCCGCCTATTTCGCAAGCCTGCGGCCAGAGGAGGGCGCGGAGCAATGACGGGAGGATGCCGGTGGCTGATCGCGATGTGAAGACAATCTCCCGCCGCCGCCTCGCGGCGCTGGCGGCGGGCACGGTGGCGGGCATTGCCATGCCGAATTGCGTGCAGGCTGCGGCCCGTCCGCGCGTGGTGGTGATCGGCGGCGGCCCGGGCGGTGCCACCGCCGCGCGCTATCTCGCCAAGGACTCGGGCAACGCCATCGACGTGACCCTGATCGACGACAGCGCGGAATTCACCACCTGCTTCTTCTCCAATCTCTATCTCGGCGGCTTGCGCAGCTTCGAGTCGATCACCCACGGCTATGACAGGCTGGAAGCGGGCTACGGCATTTCCAAGATCACCGCGCGAGCGATAGCTGTGGACCCTGATCGCAAGGAGGTGGTGCTGGTTGATGGGACCAAAGTCCCATACGACCGCCTGGTCTTGTCACCCGGCATCGATCTGATCTGGGACTCCGTGCCAGGCTATTCCGAGGCGGCGGCGCTGATCGCCCCCCACGCCTGGAAGGCGGGTCCGCAGACCCGGCTGTTGCATGACAGGCTGCATGCGCTGGAGGACGGCCAGGCGATTGTCGTGGTAGCGCCCCCCAATCCCTACCGCTGTCCACCCGCCCCCTATGAGCGGGTTTCCATGATGGCGCATGTGCTGAAGGCCAAGGGCTTCACCAACAGCCGCATCACCATCATCGATGCCAAGGACGGCTTCTCCAAGCAGGCGCTGTTCTTCGAGGGCTGGGAGAGCCGCTATCCCGGCATGATCGAATGGCTGGCACCCGACATTCATGGCGGCGTCCTGTCGGTCGATGCCGAGAGGGGGCATGTGGTGACCGACTTCGACACCTTCGACGGCGCGTTGCTCAACATCATTCCGGCGCAGAGGGCCGGCGCCATCGCCCATGCAGCCGCACTGACGGATGAGTCCGGCTTCTGTCCCATCGATGCCCAGTCCATGCGCTCGCTGGCAGACCCGGCCATCTATGTGCTGGGGGATGCCGCCATCGCCGGCGACATGCCGAAATCGGGCTTTGGCGCCAACAGCCAGGCCAAGGTGGCGGCCATGGCCATCCGCGCTGAACTCTTGGGCTCCCGGGCCTTCCCGGCACGCTATTCCAACACCTGCTGGAGCCTGATCGCGCCAGACGACGCGGTGAAGGTCGGGGCCGAATATGCACCAACCGATGGCAGGATTGCCGCCATCAGTTCCTTCATCAGCCAGACCCATGAAGATGCGGCCCTGCGCAAGGCCAATGCCGAGGAAGCGCAGGGATGGTACACGGGCATGATCGCCGACACCTTTGGCGGGTGAAGCAGGTTGGAATGCTGGCACGCAGGCTGGCACGGCGTCCGTTGGTTCACTCCTTCGCCATGGGCATCACCACCAGGATCGAGAGATCGCCCGTGGGAATGAAGTCCGTCCGGCTCACTTCGAATTGCGTGGGCGAAATCTTCTTCACCCCATCCATGCAGAAGCTGACGATGGCATCGGGATCGCCCTTGTCGACGACCAGGCGGAAGTCCGAGATCGGTCCTTGCCAATTGGAGCCGGTGGACAGCACGTATCGCACCTCATGGGCCAGCACCATGTCGCGGCCATCCTTCGTGCCCCGGCGCATCGCGGCGGCAGTCCCGTTGTCGATACAATACTGGTGGACGACCTGGTCATCATCCAGCATGCCGGAATAGTAGAACCATGTGCCGGTGCCCGGTTCGTAGCTATGGGACACCTTGAGTTCCTGCTGCGGCGGAAAGACCTGGAGCCAGTAGTAGGTTGCCTTCAATGTCCAGCGCGGATATCGCGCATCACCGTCCTGGCCGATGGCGCCGAGTTCTTCCAGCGTGCGGGCCGCATCCGCCGAAAGCGCGCTGACGGCCTGGGTCGTCTTCTGTTGCAGCGGATTGAGGGGCAGTCCGGCGGCCTTCAGTTGATCGGTGATGTCGACGGGCCCTGAAAATGCGCGCAGTTCCAGATCTGGCATCACCGGTTGGCCGTCGACGATGGTCTTGAAGTTCAGGAAGTTGTCGGCCTCCCGGTCGGCCAGCGCGATATCGCCCTCGTAGTAGGTCGAGGGCTCGATCAGCGGCATCGGGAAAGCGACGAGATAGGTCTTCGCCACATCGGACTGGTTATAGAACACATAGTCCACCGCGACCTTGCCGGTCGAGATGTACAGCCGCTCATCCGCCATGGTGATCGTATCGGCATGGACCAGTTCAAGGCCGCCTGCACCTACCGTCGCGATCGAATCGTTCGCCGCCGCAGCGGTTGAAAGCGAAACAAAGAGAACAAATGAAATGGCAGGGCGAAACATGGCGGGGGCCTCCATAAGGTCCCCGACCATAGCGCAGTTGGGCTATTGGGTCAGCCGCACCGATGTTGCCGCAACCTTGTTGCCGATCTTCTTGAATGCCGCCTGAAGATCGGAGACGTTGAGGGACTCGTAGAAGTGATCCACGCTTGAGCCGCATGACTTGAGGGTCTGCTCAGCCGTTGCCTTTTCGCTTGTGTTCAGGCTGTCGAGCGCGAAGCCCACCGTGTAGATCTCGATACCCTTGGCCTTCATGGCGTTGCACATGGCAATCGCATTGTCGGACAGGAAGGATGTATCCTGGTCCTTCCAGCCTCGATAGGTATTGTAGACACCATCCGTCATCAGGATCGCCACCTTCCGCAGTTTCGGGGCGCCCGCTTCATTGGTTTGGGTGAGCAGGTCATAGCTCTGCGGTGCGCTTTCGCCTGTCCACACCGAGTCCCACGACGGTGAAAGCATGTACCACGAAAATGCCGTGCCCAGCACGCCCGCCGTTGCACCATAGGCTTCGAGGCCGTTGATCTTGGCGGCGAGCGCCGTCTTGTCGTTGGTGAGCGGCAAGATCTGGTTGGCATTTGCCACGTCGAAACAGTGGCCGTTCTGCTCATAATTCCAGAAAGTGGCTGGGTCGGCCACCGTGGCGCCTACCGCGGAGGTCGCGGCGTTTGCAGAACTGTCAGGCCCCTTCGGCATGCGCGACCCGTCGTGGGCGTTGAACCAGGCGCCGCTTCCCGGCGCCGCTTCGGTCAGATCGAAGTGCCAGCCGGAATCATAGAACCGGTCGGTTACACAAGGCATGATCTTCCAGTTGGTGAACTGCTGTGTCTGGTACTGCGAGCACGACCAGTTGCCGCCTGTTTCACTGCCGCCGCTCCCCGTACCGTTCGTGCAGGCCTTGTACCAGCCCGTCCATGTCGGCCCGAGATCGGTGAGCTTCTTCATCATGCTGTTGCCCTGGCCATCCTGTTCCACCCGGACCCGCGTCGAGAACGGGACGATGGCGACCTTCGACGAGTATTCGGACTGGTCATCCCACACGACGGTATCGACCAGGGTCTTGGCGGCCTCCTTGAGCGCGGTGATCTTGCTGCCGCTGGTGCAAGGTCCTTCGCCATCGTCACACATCGACCCGGTCACATCCAGCATGAGAGCGATCTCGAGATCGCCACCGGTTGTGCTGCCGACTTCGGCGCTGCCTTTGGCCCCGCTGTCCGGAAACAGGGCGAGCGTGGGTATCGAGAGGACCTTCAGGAACGAGGTATCGATCGCAGCATTGCCCTCGGCCAAGATGCCGGTTCCCGCATCATTCATCTTGAACGTGAAACTCTGGTTTTGCAGTTCCACAGCCGCTGCGGTGTTGTTGTCAAAATAGATCTGCGCCGCCTGTAGGGCCTGGGCTTCCGTGTCTCCATTCATCAGCGCCCGGGTGCCGGCCAGCACGGCTGCGTCGAGGCCGCTGCGAACCTGGGTCCTCGCGGTGTGAAGCCGTGCAAAGTCGACCGCACCGCCGACGATGCCGAACATCGGAACCGCCGAAATGGCCATGATGGTTCCCATGTTTCCGGATGTGTTCGCCAGAAAACGCCGGAGCGCTTGCAAGATTTGCCTGTTCATCGATCTGTCATCCCTCGGGGGCGCTGCCCAGACAGATGGGGCAGCGGGGGACAGGCTACCCGCTAGAACCTAAGGCGATGATACCAAAGGTTGTATTTTGAAGAAAAACGGCATCATTGGTTGATGACTGGCTTCCGGACTTCAGACAAATTTATGTGGTTCGAGTACCGGTCCGCTATTGAGTCAGAAAGTCACCGCACTTCGGTGCCGGCAGGTCGCCCCATGGCATGATCGGCACGGTCGAGGTGGAGTTCTGCGGTGAGCCTTCGATCAGTTTGTCGGTGTAGGCGAGGTAGACCAGCACATTGCGCTTGGCATCGCAGCCCCGGACGATCTGCATCTTCTTGAAGAACAGCGAACGGCGCTGCCGATAGATCTCTTCGCCCTGTTCGAACTTGGCATTGATCTTGACGGGCCCCACCTGGCGGCATGCGATCGAGGTCTCCGAACGCTCCTCGGCAAAACCCGCCCAGCCCTTCCAGCCGCCGATTTCCGGCACCGTGAAATAGCATGACACGCCTTCGATATCGGGGTCGTCCAGCACATATGTCGCCAGCTTGGCGTCAGGCGACAGCATGCGCCACACGGTCGTCTTCTTGAAGATCAGCTCCGGATCGTCCTGCGCCACGGCCGGCATGGTGGCAAAGATGCCGAACGCTGCGGCGGCGATAAGCTGTCTGATCATGGCAAGTCCTTTCCCGTCATCCGGGCCTTGCCGGATGACTGAGAGGTAGTCATGTACCGGCCAAAATCAAGCGGAAGCGTTGAGCGCGGCAAACCCCTCCGCCAGATCGGCGATGAGATCATCGGCAGCCTCGAGCCCGATGTGGAAGCGCAATCCGGGCACATGGGCCGTCCATTCCGTTGCCGTGCGGACCGGAACAAATGGGATGGCAAGGCTCTCATAGCCGCCCCAGCTGTAGCCCATGCCGAACAGGGTGAGCCGGTCGAGGAATGCCGCCACCGCTTCCCGGCTGCAAGGCTTCAGCACGATGGAGAACAGGCCGCAGGCGCCCTTGAAATCGCGCTTCCACAGGTCATGGCCTGGCGCATTGGAAAGGGCAGGGTAAAGCACCGTCTCCACCTCGGTCCGCCCACGCAGCCACTCCGCCACCTTGATCGCATTCTTCATGTGGCGCTCAAGCCGGACATCCAGCGTGTGGATGCCGCGGAGCGTCAGGTACATGTCATCGGGGCCGGCGAACATGCCCATCTGCTCGTAGGACTCCTTCAGCTGGGGCCAGGTCTCGGCAGTGCAAGTGACCGTACCCATCATGGCATCCGAGTGGCCGACAAGATATTTCGTGGCGGCCTGGATGGAGATGTCGCAGCCGTGCTCGAAGGCCTTGAAATAGTGGCCGGCTCCCCAGGTATTGTCGAAGATGACGAGGGCACCGGCTTTGTGCGCGGCTTCCACGATGGCCGGAATGTCCTGCACCTCCATGGTCTGGGAACCAGGGCTCTCGCAATAGACGACTCTGGTGTTGGGCCTGATGAGGCCGGCGATGCCACGTCCGATGAGCGGGTCATAATAGGTCGTCTCGACCCCGAGGCCCTTCAGGAGGCCGTCGCAGAACTGACGAGCCGGATTATAGACCGTGTCGACCATCAGCAGGTGATCGCCGGTCTTGAGAAAGGCGAGCAGGGCGGTGGAAATGGCCGCCATGCCCGACGGCGTAACTTTGGCCTTGTGCCCGCCCTCGACCAATGCAACTGCGTCTTCCACCGCCCGAGATGTCGGTGTGCCGCGCCTTCCATAGACATAGGGCTGTGACCGGTCGTGCAGCGCGTGGGCGGAAGGAAACAGCACGGTTGACCCGTGGTATACGGCCGGGTTGACGAAGCCATGTTCGGCGTAGTCTCGCCCGGCAGCCACCAGTCGGGTCTGCGGCGACAAGGCGGCGAGATCGAGTTTTGATTTTGACATTGGGTCACCCGGTTCGGTTGCAGGCTTCCGCTAGCACGCGAATCATCGCCGGAAAAGTGTACAGTCGGACGCGGTAGGCGTAGGTACGGTGATGCAAGAGGGGATGCACAATGCCGAAGGGATACTGGATCGCCCATGTCGACGTCGATGACATGGATGTCTACAAGAACTATATCGCCGCCATTCAGGGGTCGTTCGCCAAGTTCGGCGCGCGCTATCTGGTGCGCGGCAGCCCACCGCCCCACACCGAGGGGACCAACCGGCCGCGCACGGTGGTGATCGAGTTTCCATCGCTCGAGGCAGCGCGTGCGTGCTACGAGTCGGCCGGGTATCAGGAGGCCAAGCAGCACCGGCTCAAGTCGGCGTCCGCCGACCTGTTGGTGATCGAAGGTTACGACGGAGCACAACCCGGATCATGAGGTTCACCCGGCGGCGGCCCTCCGTGACCGCGCCAGCACAGCTTGCACCACATCATTTGAGATTCCGAAGTCATGGAACTGGCAACCCGATCGGTCGATTCCCTTCTTCACGGCCGTAAGCTCGTCCCAGGCGAGACCTGCGAAATCGCCCCGAACCTGCTGTTTCGCAGGCAGGGCCAGATCAAATTCCTGCCGAATGCGCGCAATGTCGTGGGGCGGTCGGGCCTCAATGCCGAAGCCCGGGCCTTTCTGTCGCGGCCCCAGGCAGCGCAGCCTGACTTGCCCACCGGCATTTTCGAGATGCGTGACGTGCTTCTGGCACCCCCCTATGGCATGATCCTCGACCTCAACAACCAGTGCTGCTGGACCGGCAGCATGCTGGGCTGGAGCGAGCGCGACTTTCAGAAGAGCGAGAAGCCGGACAACTTCACCGCGTTGGAAAAGGCCATCCGGTTCGAACTGCCGAAGGCGGATGACATCCACGAACTCGAGACCGCGGTGCTGATCTCGGCCCCGCACTATTTCAATTATGGCCACTGGCTCCTGGAGTTCCTGCCTCGGATCGATCTGGCGTTGTCCGCGGGTTTTGGCGATCTGCCGCTCTATGCCCACCCCGGCCAGGACTGGAGCGAGACCCTTGCGCGATGTCTCGGTCCGGTGAACTTCGTGCCCCATGCGTCGGCCAGTGCCTCCTTCACGCGGGTGAAACGGCTGATCGTGCCGAGTGTCGCCCGCATCCAGAACAGCGGCGATGACGTGGCACTGAAGGCCGCCTGGGCCAGGCTGAGTGACGGGCTGGCGCACATGGCACCCGCCCCGGATCCATTCGCCAACAGGAGCCGCGGGCGGAAGATTGCCGTCTCGCGGCGCGGCTGGACCAATTCCGTGAATCTCCGCCGTCTCATCAACACCAACCGGATGGAGCGGATGCTGGTGGACCAGGGCTTCGAGATCCACCAGCCTCACACGATGTCTCTCGCCGACCAGCGCAATCTCTTCCACGATGCCGACGTCATTGTCGGTGAAGACGGATCCGCGCTTCACAACACGATTTATAGCCGGCCCGGCACCCGCATCGGTCTCGTGGCCATGGGACGTATCAACTACTTGCATCTGCTGACCGCCGCCGCACTTGGCCACTGGGTCACATTCATTCCAACCGAGATCAGCCGGGATCATGAGGCCAACTGGTTTCTGGAAATCTACCGGCTGCGCCCACGGGAGTTGCTCTCGTCCCTCGCGGAGCTTCTCCAGTTCGGGGGGCTGACGTGAGCCCCCTGATGACCTTGATCCTCCGCGTCATGCGTGGCGGGGCCGTGGCCGCGGCCGGCTTCATGGTGCTGGTGATCGGCATCGAGATCTGGAAGCGCTGGCGCTTCGGTGGCTTCGGGTCGATGGGCCGGCACGACGTAACCTTCATGGTCGTGCTGGTGCTGATGCTTGTGGGCTTCTTGTGGCTGGCGCGGTCCATCACGCGCGAACTTCACAAGGACGGCCGGTCAAGGGACTAGGCTGTAGCCTGCGTCGGGGTCGATCCAGGCCATATAGCTCGTGCCGCCTGGATTGGGTACGCCATCGACGAAGAACTGGGCGACATAGGCCTTGCCGATCTGAGAGTGGTCGATGCAGAGGGTCTTGCCGTAGAGCTGGCGGGCGAAGCCATCAAACGGCTGCTGATGATCACAGTGCCCGGCAGCAGCAGCTCTACCATTTCGCGCGATCAGGATGTGCCGCATGCCATTTCCCCGGTTCTGCGCGTGAGAGTATAGCGGCGGCATATTTCCGTAACGTTAGAAATGCCTCGACAAGTCGATGGACCCCCTTGAACGAGTGGCCCGCACCAAGTACCAAGGCCGCCAATCAGACGGGTGAAGATGATGATGGAATCTGCCAAACGGGTAGGCGAGAAGAAGGACTGGATCAAGGGCGCCACGGGCGACTGGGAGATCGTGATCGGCATGGAGGTCCACGCCCAGGTGCTGGCCAAGTCCAAGCTGTTTTCCGGCGCCTCGGCCGAGTTCGGCGGCGAGCCGAACGACCATGTGTCGCTGGTCGACGCCGCCATGCCGGGCATGCTGCCGGTCATCAACGAATTCTGCGTCGAGCAGGCGATCCGCACCGGCCTGGGCCTCAAGGCCCAGATCAACAAGCGTTCGGTCTTCGACCGCAAGAACTATTTCTATCCGGACCTGCCGCAGGGGTATCAGATTTCCCAGTACAAGCAGCCGGTTGTGGGCGAGGGCCAGGTCCATGTCGACGTCGATGGCCGGTCTGTCGAGGTCGGCATCGAGCGCCTGCATCTGGAGCAGGACGCCGGCAAATCGCTTCACGACCAGCACCCCAACATGAGCTTCGTCGATCTCAACCGGTCGGGCTGCGCGCTGATGGAAATCGTCTCAAAGCCCGACATGCGCTCGGCCGACGAGGCCAAGGCCTATGTGACCAAGCTCCGCCAGATCATGCGCTATCTCGGCACCTGCGACGGCAACATGGAGCAGGGGAGCCTGCGCGCCGACATCAACGTCTCGGTCCGCCGCCCGGGTGGCGACTTCGGCACCCGCTGCGAGATCAAGAACGTCAACTCGATCCGCTTCATGGGGCAGGCCATCGATTACGAGGCCAGGCGCCAGATCGGCATCCTTGAGGACGGCGGCGCGATTGATCAGGAAACCCGCCTGTTCGACGCCCGGAAGGGCGAGACGCGCTCCATGCGCTCCAAGGAGGAAGCTCACGATTACAGATACTTCCCCGATCCTGATCTGTTGCCGCTTGAACTTGAGGATGCATGGATCGACCAGGTGAAGTCCACCCTCCCGGAACTGCCGGACGACAAGATCGCCCGCTTCATGAAGGGCTATGGCCTCACGGCCTATGATGCCACGGTCCTTTCCTCGGAGCGCGCCTCCGCCGACTTCTACGAGCAGGTCGCCAAGGGCCGCGATGGCAAGGCCGCCGCCAACTGGGTGATCAACGAGTTGTTCGGAAGGTTGAACAAGGAGGGCAAGACCGTTGAAAATACACCAGTTTCCGCCTCCCAACTGGGGGAGATCGTGGATCTGATCCAGGCCGGCACCATCTCAGGCAAGATCGCCAAGGACCTGTTCGAGATCGTCTGGACCGAAGGTGGCAGACCTTCAGACATCGTCGAAGCCCGCGGCATGAAGCAGGTGACCGACACGGCGCCATCGAGAAGGCGGTGATGGACATCATCACCGGCAACCCGGACAAGGTGGAGCAGGTCAAGGCCAAGCCCACCATGCTCGGCTGGTTCGTGGGCCAGGTGATGAAGGCCACGGGCGGCAAGGCCAATCCCCAGGCCGTGAGCGACCTGCTCAAGGACAGGCTGGGAATTAACTAATTATTCCAGTCGGTTGCTTTCGATTTTCCTTTTCAGAACTTCTCCGCTATAGTCCGTACCCGGAGTTTTATGGGGAAGGCCGGGGGAGGAGCTAAACGATGGGAAAGACAGCCAAAAAGGCTGCGAAGAAGGCGCTTGTGAAGGTGGCCGCAAAGGCCAAGGCAAAGGCGCCGGTTGTCAAGAAATCTGCAAAGACAGCCGCAAAGTCCGCGCCAGCCAACGGGAAGAAGGCCGCGAGCGCCAAGAAGACGGCTACGTCAACGTCAGCTGCGGTCGACAAGGAGCGCTTCACGCTCTACGGCATCCTGAGTTCGGGCCCCACCTACACGGTGGGGTTGATGCTCAATCTGTGCAAGTATCCATTTTCTTACATTCACATCAATTTGCGGGAAGGGCAGCACAAGCAGCCGGACTATCTGGTCAAGAACCGCTACGGCCAGGTGCCGGCCTTGCGGGATGGCCAGACCTATTATGTGCAGTCGGCGGCCATCCTCGAGCATCTGGCGGAGGTGCTGAAGAAGTTCGATGGCAAGACTGATCAGGAGCGCAATCGGATCCGCGAATGGCAGTTCTGGCAATGGGACAAGCTCGCCCCGCCGATCTATCGCCTCAGAGCAAGGGCCAGGGGCCTACGCCAGTTTGGCGACGAGACGCGCAACATGTACGATACCGAAGCCCGCGCCGCGCTGGCGATTCTCGACCACGAATTTCAAAGGACAGAGTGGATTGCGGCAAAGCGCCCGACGATCGCCGATATTGGCCTCTACGGCGTCTTGCGCTATGCCCCGGAAGCCAATGTTGATTTGTCCCTCTATCCGCATGTTCTGGAATGGAAGGCCCGTTTCGAGGCCTTGCCGGGCTTTGGCACGCCCGACCAGATCTTGCCGATGGAGAGCCGGCTCACCTGAGTTCCGGACAAAGGCTGACGTTCTGTCCCGCTCGGGATGGAGCCTGTAGTGGCTGAAGAGATCGATCAGCAGGGGCCTGATGGCGGGACTGTCGAAGAACCGTCCCGCAAGAAGCGCAAGCCGACCGGAGGCCTCGAATCGAGGATCGGCTTATTGCTGGGCCTGGGCGGTCTGATTGCATCGCGGCTCGGTCAACTGTGGATCGCCTTCGACGTGTTCTCGCAGTTCACCCTGCATTTCGCCATTGTCAGCGTTGCCTTCCTGCTGGGCGTGCTGATGCCGCGGGCCAAGCTGCTGGTGGCCTTCCTGGTGATCACCATCGGCGTGGTGGCGATTGGCATGTGGCCTCATGTGGTGAGCCGCGATCCGGCCGCGATGAGGGTGCCGCCGCCGGCTGGAAAGACGGCGCTGCGGGCGGTGAATTTCAATACGCTCTATCGCAACGACGATGCCGCGGCGGTTGCCGCCGAGGTCCGGCGCCTCGATGCCGATGTCGTCGCCCTGATCGAGATGGGCCCAAGCAAACGCAGCATGTTGAAGAGCCTGCAGGATCTCTACCCCTATCAGGCTGAATGCTTCCGCGTCGATTATTGCAATCTGGCCATCCTCTCCAAGTTTCCCGTTGCGGAGAGCGAGGCCCGAGTCCAGTGGGATGGCCCGGCCTATCTGATGGCCAGGCTGGGGCCGGAGGCCGGCAACCTCACGGTCATGGCAGTGCACACCATCCGCTTTCCCCATTCCCGTGCACAGTACCGGCAGGTGGTCGCCCTTGGTTCCTTCCTGGAGTCGATGCCGGGTCTCAAGCTGGTCATGGGCGATTTCAACGCGACCCCGTTCTCGCGCATCATCGCCACGGTCCAAAGCCGCAGCGGTCTCAAACGGCTTTCGTACCTGCCGACCTGGCCCAGCCACATCAATCTTCCACAGATTGCGATCGACCACGTCTTCGTGTCGCCAGCCATCACCCAATTGTCCGGGCCGTCAATCGGCCAGCCAGCGGGCTCGGACCACTATCCGGTGATGGTCGAGATTGCCGTGCCCAACCCACGCTAATCGCGGCGTCTGGTGAACGGCGGGTGAATCGCAATTGGTAAATTGCATCTAAAGATCGTACTAACCCGCTGATTTGATTCAATCTGTACGAACCGGCTCCGGTCCCGGCCAATCCGCCGTTCACGCCGCCTTAAGCCTGCCGCTTAACGGCCCGTTGGAAAACCGTCGGCAAGATGAAGCCATGATCCGCAAGACGCCAAAGGCGCTGCGGACATCCGGCGGAAGACGGGCGTGGGGCCCTCAGCCACCGGCAAACAGTGAGATTACAGGGGACGTCAAATGGCTCGTATCACGATGGGGGAACTCGAATTCGCCGAAATCACACCGGGAGGTGCGATGGCGGATGTCCTGTTCGAACTCGGCTTGATGTATTGTATCGGCCACGATGTCGAACAGGACTATGTTACGGCACACAAGTGGTTCAATCTGGCCGCGATGAAGGGCAACGAAGCTGCCCGCGAATATCGCCGCGAACTGGCACTGGAAATGTCGCCGGCAGACGTTGCCGAGGCACAGCGTCAGGCGCGCGCCTGGATGACCATGCACTGAGCCGGCTGCTGCACGCCGATCAGTAGTCGATGAACTCTTTGTAGCCGCGGTATTCCTGGTCGTTGCTGAACTGGTTCAACTGGCTATTGAACACCTTGTTGCGGCGCTGGCGCGTGTAGATCTCGGCCTCGTAGATATCGACCTGCGAGTTGACTCGATCCTGCTGGCTGTTGAGCGCCGGCAATTCGGGATCGTCGGGCGAGTAGTTATGGCCCAACGGGATGAAATTCTCGTAGGCGAGCGCCGGTTGGGCGGCGATGCCGAGGCACAGGGCAAATGCTGCTATGGCGATACGCATGAAAGAACTCTCCGATCCCGGCTGTTATAGGCCAGATTGGGGGAAAAGCCACGAAATTTCCGTTAACCATGGCCGCGCCAGCTTGCGCGCCCTGTGCAATCGTCTGCGCTCTCAACGCGAAATGCGAAGGGCCGTCACCTTCTTCCCGATGTTATCGAAGGCCGCCTGCAGTTCATCACCCGTAGCCGCCAGATAGGCATGTTCAGCGCTGCTGGCACATTGCAGCATCAAGGTCCGGGCCTCGCTGTCATCCGCGATGTCGAAACCAATGGTGTAGATGGCTATGCCGCGGGCTTTCATGGCGTCGCAAAGCTGAATGGATTGCGACGTTGAGTCGCCGTTGCTGGCGTCGCAGTTGATCTTGTCATCGCTGGCGCCGCTGCCGGCGCCCGCGTTTCGGGCGACGACCCCATTGCAATAGCTCGTGTTGAATTCGCCATCGGTCATGATGATGGCAATCTTCTTGATCCGCCGCCGGTCGTATGGGGCAGGCGTCGCGTCGCCGCTCCACAGGCCGAAATCGTGCGACAACACATACCAGCCCCAGGCAATCCCGATCTGCCCGGCCGTGGATCCGGCGGCCGATAGACCGTCGATCGCCCCGGTGATCTCGGCCTTGTCGCTGCTGAGCGGCAGTAATGCACTGTCCAGGCAGGGGTTGTTGGGGCTGGCATAATTGAGCCCCACGGGTGCTACCGATGGTGGCGTATCCGTGTAGGCGTCACGGCCGGTGCGCTCGCTGACGCAGGTGCTGACGGCGAAGGTGCGCCTGCTGCGGTTCATGTTCCGGAACTGATAGTTCTGGCAGCCCGGCGTCGTGCAGGTTCCGCCCGGCACGTTGCCACGCGCCGCGGCCGCCTTGGCGCCGAGGTTGACACCGGCGGAGTAGGGCACGACCGCCACCTTGGAGTAGAATTGGTTCTGGTTGTCCCAGACCACGGTGTTCACGAAGTCTTGTGCTGCCGCCTTGAGGTCTCGCAGCTTCTGGCCCCGCATCGAGCCGGTGGTATCGAGCACCAGGGACACTTCGATATTGTTTCCGGACTTGATCACTTCCGACAGGACCGGGAGATTGATGGTCTCGATTCCGGCCAGCCGCATGAAGCTGGTGCGGAACCTGGCCGTCGCGGTCACATCCACCGTGCCGCTGTTCACGGCAAGGTCGAGGCTCTCGAGGTCACCGTGCACCGTTTCGTCATAGTTGCGAAGCAGCGTGGTCTCCGCCAATTGCTGCAGCTGATCTTGATCGGTGAGGCTCGAATTCGCGACCTGCAGGGCCGTGGCGTCTGCGGCCGCCGCAAGGGCGGTCCGCGCCGAGACCAGACGGCCGAAATCGATGGCGGCGCCGACGCCCAGCGCCACCGCCAGCATTGCGATGCCCATCAGCACCGTCATGTTGCCGCTGTCGGCCCGGGCCAGTTTTACGGTCCAGGCGGCGAGACGGCTCTTGCAATGTCTGTACAAGCTGTCTGTCATGGAAAGAGCCTTGCGCGCGGACAACCTCGGCTGGCAACGATGGTCGGCCACGCCCGTCACCAAAACGGCAATGTCGGCGGCCGAATTTGAATTGAATCTGAAGCAATTGTGCTGCCGACTGCCGGGCTCTGGTGGCCTCTTGGGACGCACCGAAGGAGTGGTTGCAGTGACGCTGTGCCTGTTGCAATGTGCCGCCCAAAAGGAGACAGATTTCACATGGCAATGACCCGCATGATCGTCGAGATCGGCATGGGAACCGACCTCACAGGCGCCGACTACACCAAGGCTGCCATTCGCGCCCTCAAGGACGCGCTGTGGCACAATTCACTGACCGTTGCCATCGCCGCCGGCCAGAAGCCTGAAGACATGCATGTCAAGGTGCTGGTCGGTGTTCCCAAGCCGGACCTTGTCAACAAGGACGAGGTGCTCGCCGTGCTGCCCTACGGCACGCGCGAGATCGAGGTCGTCGAGGGTGGGCTCGAGATCATGAACGACGAAGGTACCAATCTCACCCTCATCGCCAACGCCGCGGCCATCGTGTCGCTCAACCTGCCGGAGGCATGATCATGGCCCTGAAGCGCATCATCCTCGAAATGGGCCACGGCAACGACATGCACGGCGGCGACTACACCAAGGCCGCGCTGCGTGCGGTCCAGGATTGCATTCATCACAGCGCCATGCCCTATCTGCGCAATCTCGAGATCGATCCGGCCGGTCTGCAGGTCGAGGTGACCGTTGGCGTACAGAAGCCGGAGCAGGTCGATACTGCCAAGGTCGCGGCCAGCCTGCCGGTGGGCCAGGTGACGGTCAAGGCGGTGAAAGGCGGCCTGGATGTGCCGGACGAGGAGCGTGGCGGAGCCGCCGTCATCGCCACTGCCACCGTCGCAGTGCGTTATGATCTGGAAGCCCGCCTGAAGGGCTGAAGCCGGGGCCACCTGCCGCAGCCGCCGGTGCCGGATTCCTGCTATGCTGCCCCGACAGAATGAATGATGGAGGCCCACGTGGCGCTTGAGGAACTGAAGGCCCAGATCGGCCTGCTGCTGACCGAAATGAACAACCAGCCGGAGGACCTCCACGAGCTTTACGAGGAAATCCACCAGAAGCTGAACGAGCTCCGGGCCACCGGCATGGCGCTGCCGCAGGATCTTCTGGACCTGGAAGCCAGGCTGCTGAAGGAATTTCCGCTCCGCCGCAAAGGATGAGGCAGCCAAGGCTTGCATCGCAGCTCAAATCACGGCAAAAGCGCCGCAACGGAGACGTGGCCGAGAGGCTGAAGGCAACGGTTTGCTAAATCGTCATACGTGTCACAGCGTATCGAGGGTTCGAATCCCTCCGTCTCCGCCACCTAACTCATTGATATCGTTGCATAAAATGAGTTTTCGACGGTGCCGCGAATTGTCCCCCACATATCCGTGGCTTGTGCCGTTCACCCATCATTTTGCCGTCTGTAGAGACGCCTGTGGTGCGGCATCCCGGCATGCTTTGGGGGCAAAGTCTCTTACACCGGTTTTGGTGGTACGGTTGCCGTGGGCCAGGTCTGACGAGCATTCGATCATTGCCATCATTTCGACGGTCGCTGACATAGCAAATGAAGACCGCGCCGATTTCAGCCCGGCGCGGTTGGAGCGGGAGAGAGTTTGATGGTTCAGGCAAGGCCCAGCTGGACGCGCTGCTTGGACCATTCGCGTTCGATCTGACTGTAGCCGAGCAGAGCCTTTGCGGTGAGTCCGGCCGGCTGACGACCATGCAAGATGATCTTCGTAATGTCAGGTGCCAGGAAGCTCAACCGGAACACGCGCGTGAAGTATGATGGACTGACACCGGCCTCGCCGCTCAGTTCGACGATCGTCTTGCCTCTGCTGTTCATGAACATGTCACTGAACTGGCGGGCCTGGCCGAGGAGCCGGAGAAGACTGCGATCCGGCTCTCGATGTTTGTTGCCAGTGACACCCTGAATCAGAAGCCTCGTTTCCATGCCGCTGCGCCTCACCGAGGCGGGCACCGACAGGCATAATGTTGGACTATCCGCGATGTTGGACGTAGCCAGTTTTGCGAGATCGGCCTCCGGAGCCGTGACGGCTGACACTGTGGTCGGCCGGATCATGATGTCAACCGTCGCCGGCCGCACATCGATCCTGGCAATCAGGATTTTCAGAATCATGCGCTTGTCGGTATGAGGCATTGTTGGCCAGCTTTGTGCCAGTGCAACGGCCCCGTCGATCAGGTTTCTGGATGCTTCAATATGCGCTGCGGTTCCAGCGCCAGCATCAAAGACGGCCGCATCATCGCGCAAGTATACACAGACCCGGTCCTCCACAATTGCTTCGAGATCAGCCGCGGGCACACGGCACGCGGTACCCGGGGACCGCGACCGGGTCGCCTTGATCAGGGACTGGCTGACGTAATAGCGATATCGGGTGCCTTTCTTGTTGGCGTGGGTCGGGGACATGCGATCACCATTTTCGTCATGGACGAGACCGGCGAGCAGGCTGGGTGATGCGGCACGCGATCGGCTGGCTCGTTCGACGCGGTTTCCGGCCAAGGCCTCCTGCACTTCGTTCCACAGCGCCTCATCGATGATCGCTTCGTGTTGGCCGGGGTAGCATTTGCCCTTGTGGACGATCTCGCCCCTGTAGATGCGATTCTGCAGCATCCGGTACAGTGCGCCGCGCGCTGGGTCAGCACAACGGGCGCCGCTCCCCAATTCTGCAATCTGCGGGGTATCGGCTTCCTTGCTCGCATGGAGGTCGTCCTTCAGGGCATTGACCGAGCGCAGCGCCGCATAGCGGCGGAAGATGTGGCGGACGCGCTCGGCGTCTTGTTGATGGACGATGAGCTTGCGCTCCCGGGCTTCATAGCCAAGCGGCACGACACCACCCATCCACATGCCCTTCTGTTTCGACGCCGCAATCTTGTCGCGGATGCGCTCGCCGGTCACTTCGCGCTCGAACTGAGCGAAGGACAAGAGCATGTTGAGCGTCAGACGGCCCATCGAGGTGGTGGTATTGAACTGCTGCGTCACCGAGACAAACGACACACCCTTGGCATCGAAGGTATCAACGATCTTGGCGAAGTCGCTCAAGGATCGAGTCAGCCGGTCGACCTTGTAGACGACGACGGTGTCGACAGCCCCGGCGGCAATATCGGCGAGGAGGCGCTGCAGGGCAGGGCGCTCCAACGTGCCGCCGGAGATGCCGCCATCGTCGTACATATCGGGCAAGGCCACCCAGCCAGCACTCTTCTGGCTGAGTATATAGGCTTCACAGGCCTCGCGCTGGGCATCGAGGGAATTGAAGTCCTGCTCGAGGCCTTCTTCCGATCTTCCAAAGAACTTTCCAGTCATCGACAGGATTAGTCAAATGGTTGCCACCAGTATCAAGTCTATCGACGTGACTGCTAAGACCTATCTCGATGCCACCAAATTTGAGAATAGAGTGCGGTCTTACATCAACAAGCTGGCGGAATTTAAAGGAACGACTTGGAGCGGCAGAACCATTATCTATGGGAAGGACTTTAACAGCCGTACACTCAAGCTCGCCCTTAATAAGGGCAAATTGACTGATGCTCAGAAGGCTGCTCTCAAGAGACTTGACAGCTATGCCAAGGAACAAGGTGTAAAGCTTGACCCAACTAATGTTAAGTGAAAGGTTCTAATTGATGGGAGAGCGGCCATTCTTTCAAAGTGCAGCGATTTACCAGATTGGAGGCCAGTTATTCATTTGTCCATATGCGAGAACACGTGACGGAGTCAGAGTCGGCATGGCGGTATTGGCCACAGCTTCTGTCGAAGATACCCTCGACATCGGAACGAAGGTTCTGGCAATGCTTGATCGGTGCGAGGACAATGTTCCAGATGACTACAGCCGAGGTCAGGCCCCATCGATTGCGGCAATTTTGCGCGAGGCCAAACTTCGATCTTGGCGCACCTTCCACAAGAAAGCGCATCTGGTGCATGTTTTCCGGGAAGTGTGCGCACCGCACATCGAGATCACACCAACGCGACATATAGGCGGCAGTTCGGAGGATATGGAAGACAAGATGCGGATCAGCGACACTCGACCTGAGGCAGTCGGTAGAGCCGTGCTGGCCGCCTTGTCCGATGCTGAATAACCTTGTACCTTGTAAGCCAGATTGATCCTCTCGTTCTTCTACCACCCAGAACGGCACCGAACTCACCGATCTCGCCTCTACCCGCCACCTCAACGGCCAGATCGCCGCCATTGCCTCTCAGACTGGGGTTTCCACCTTCGATGCGGCGCGCACCTGGAACTATGGCTACGACGATCTCGTCCGGCTGATCTCCGCCGACCGCACCGCCGGCACCACGCAGGACCGGATCTATGCCTATGACGATGCCGACAACCTGATCTACAACTCCGGCCTCTGTGCCGGCTCCGGTTCGCCGCCGCGTAATATCGATTATCCCCCTGCTGCGCCCACGGCCGTCCGCCCCCACGCGCCCACGTCCATCTGCGGCTCGCCCGTCAGCTATGATGCCAATGGCAACACGCTGAGCTATGACCGTGACGGGGCGGCGGGGCCCGGCTTGCCGCTGACGCTCGCCTATGACGGCGAAAACATCCCGGCGCTTCGCTCGGGCTCAGCGCGTTCAGCGCTCAAATCGGTCCACTGGACCGATTTGACGGCAAGCCGCCGCGCTTCACCCCATCGCCATCACCACCAACGGCAACATCGCCAGCTTCAGCTATGGGCCAGACGGCGAGCGGGCCGCAAAGACATTTGGCTCGCTCACCACCCGCTATCTGGGCGGCGATGCCGAGATGCTGTTCAACAGCGCCATCAGCGGCGATCCGGGCATCCTCACCTCTTACATCCACCCCGATGTGAAGCGCGAGGGTGCCGTCACCTCGTGGCTGCACAAGGATCACCTCGCTTCCAATCGCCGGGTGTCGCTCATGGGCAGCACGGCCGCCACCACCCACGACTATGGCCCCTTTGGCCAGCCGCTTGCCACCAACGGCTCCACCGTGCTGAACGGCAAGGCCTATATCAACGAGAGGTTCGATCCCGAGACCGGCCTGCAATATCTCCACGCCCGCTACTACGACCCCAAGCTCGGCCGCTTTCTCTCCCCCGACACCTTCGACCCCATCCTCGCCGGCGTCGACATCAACCGCTACGCCTATGCGGGGAACGATCCGGTCAATGGGAGCGATCCGAATGGGCATTCGAGCCAAAGCGAGGAGGAGCAGAAAGCTCAAGAACAATATGAACGCGAGCAAGAAAGAAAGGCGCAACAGGAGGAGGCCGAGGAGGGAGAAGATACAAGTGGCTCTACGCCCGTCCTGACGGCAGGAGCGTCCGTCGCCATACCCGGCGTGCGCGGGGCAGTGCGGCCAGTCAATCCGGGGGCGGCGATGGCAGCAGGCGCAGTGATAGCAGGGGGTGTCCTGATCAACGATATCACTCATGCAAGAACCTACGACGACTTCCAGATGGATGGACTGAATCGAATGACTCACACCGCCAAACCACATAAGGATCTAGAGATTCGAAACGGTGTCGACGTAACGACCGATTCTAATGGGATGGTCTCTGACCCTAAGGCCGGGCTCTCTTTAACTACTGATCCTGCTAAAATGGCGACAAGGCAACCAAAGAGATGGGACACATACAGGCCAGTTGCTGGCAGAGTTCCAGATGGCCTAACTTTGAGCGTTTCCCCAGGTGATCATACTCACGTAACAGTCGGGCCTGCCTCATCTATGAAACTTGAACGCTTCATTGATCTCATCAAGCAGATTGAGCTTGGACCACACGTTCCCATTCAATAGTGCGGATAAAACAACATGACAGATTTTCCCATAGTGACGTTCCCGTTCCATGAAGATGAATGGGAAATCCAGGACATCGAAGAGAAGGGACTTGCAGCTGTTGTGGTGTGGCTAGATGATCAAAAGTCAGTTAGCCTCAACTTCATTGATCTCTTCCATTTCTCTGAGACACTAGAAGCAAATTTGAGAAGCGGAAATCCATGTGTGAGCGTTAAGAATCTGATAATCATGAAGTCGTTAAGCAAGGATAAGATAGTGGAAGCGGTTAGATATCTGTATAATCAGCGCTACTTTTGCGACGCCGACACAGCTTGACTGTATCCCGGTGACTCAAATGGAGACATTAGAATTACGGTGACAGTGCACTTAATTCGGTAGATTTGTAGGCAAACGACAGCCACCTGACAGCTCGGCCAGAACAGCCGTTTCGCCTATGATGACGCCGACAACCTGGTCTACAACTCCGGCCTCTGTGCCGGCTCGGCGTCATCGCCCAATCTGGTCTATCCCACCCCCGGCCCCACTGCGGTGCGCCCCCACGCGCCCACTGAAGTGCTCACGCCGGGGCAGAACCAGAAGCGCTACCTTGCAGGCGCCTTGGATG
>CAZECZ010000068.1:0-21499 GCA_964510815.1 uncultured Aestuariivirga sp. | reverse complement strand
GGTTCGCCCGCTCGTAAGGGTGAAATGGTGCGGCAAGAGCGCACCGCGCTTCCGGCAACGGCGGCGGCAGGGCAAACCCCACCGGGAGCAAGACCGAATAGGGACGGCGCGGGGCATCTTCGGGTGCTCCAGGGGGTTTCCGCCCCGGCCGTCCGGGTAGGTTGCGCGAAGCGTCCGGCGACGGGCGTTCCAGATGAATGGTCATCCACTGGGGGGCGACCTCCACGGACAGAACCCGGCTTACAGGCCGGCTGGCATTTTCCCTGACTGACTCACGGTCGAAACCATTTGTTAAGGCCGTCGTGTTCAATGTCACAGTGACTCTTAACGCCTTGTTCACCGTGTTTTTTGACGCAAATGACCACTCAACCCGCCCAGACCCCTGAACGCCACGTGCCCGTCATGCTGGGCGAGGTGCTGGCTGCGCTGTCGCCCAAGGACGGTGAGGTCTATGTCGATGGCACCTTCGGGGCCGGCGGCTATACGCGGGCGATCCTGGGAGCGGCGGATTGCCGGGTGATCGCCATCGACCGCGATCCGACGGCCATTGCCGCCGGCCGGGCCTTGGTCGATGAGATGGGCGGGCGCCTCAGTCTGATCGAAGGCCGGTTCGGGGACATGGAGCCGCTGCTGGCGGAGCGGGCGATTTCCAGCGTCGACGGTATCGTGCTCGACATTGGCGTCTCCTCCATGCAACTCGACGAAGCCGACCGCGGTTTCTCGTTCCAGCGCGAGGGACCGCTCGACATGCGGATGGCCCGGTCGGGTGCTTCGGCTGCTGATGCGGTCAATACGCTGCCGCAGGAGGTTCTCGCCGACATCATCTATGTGTTTGGTGAGGAACCGCGCTCCCGCGCCATCGCCCGCGCCATCGTGACGGCGCGCAAGGAGGCGCCGCTTGTGACCACGTTAGATCTGGTGCGGGCCGTGGAGCGGGCCACTGGCAGGCAGCGGGCGCAGGACCGTATTCATCCCGCGACCAGGACATTCCAGGCGCTTCGAATCCATGTGAATGGCGAACTCGACGAACTGGTCGCGGCACTGCACGCAGCCGAGCGGCTGCTCAAACCCGGTGGCCGCCTGGTCGTCGTGACTTTCCATTCCCTGGAAGACCGGATTGTCAAACGCTTCTTCGCCGCCCGGTCAGGCAAGCTACCGTCCGGCTCACGTCATTTGCCGGGGGCCATGCCGGGTCCAGAGCCGACGTTCACCATGCCGTTCAAAGGTCATCTCGACGCCAGGGAGGAAGAAGCGCAGCGCAATTCCCGGGCCCGCTCCGCCAAGCTTCGCGCCGGCATCCGCACGACTGCTTCGCCATTGCCCTCCATTGCGGCCGAGATCGGTCTCGCTCTGCCAAAAGGGACGCGCCACTAATGCACAAGTTCCTCAATTCGATGCTCGTCATTGCGGTCTTGATTTCCGGCTTCGCTCTCTATTCCCTGGAACACGCCACGCGCGGTCTCGAACGCAAGGTGGCCAAGCTTGAGCGGGATATCGACTCGGAAGTTGAAACCACCCGGTTTCTCACCGCTGAATGGAGCAGCCTGACGCGGCCGGACCGTTTGCGTGTGTTGGCCGAAAAGCATCTGGGGTTGACGACGATCGACCCCCGGCAGGTCGTGAAACTTGATGAGATCGGTCAAAAGGTTCCCGCTGAGCCTATCGTTCAGTTGGAAGCAAAGGGTATGGATCCCATCGGTGCCATCATTGAGAAGATGCGGTAGTCCCATGCCCGTCACCGACGAAGAGACTGACGTCCATAGCACTGCCGGATCGCGTACCCTTGCCGGTCAAAACCGCATTCGTTTGATCGGCATGTGCTTCGGTGCCGTGTTTCTGGCCATCTCCGGGCAACTCGTGAAGCTTACGATGTTTCCACAGGATGATGATGGCCGGCCACGCGTTGCCGAAGAGGATCGCTTGCCGCGGCCCGATATCGTCGACCGCAATGGTGTATTGCTGGCGACCGATGTTGCAGTCGCATCACTCTACGCGGACCCATCCAAGATCATCGACATTGATGAAGCCGTTGAGTTGCTCACGGCAACCGTGCCAGATCTTGATTCCAAGTCGCTGAGGCAAAAGCTCTCGCAGTCGAAGAGGGCGTTCACCTGGATCAAGCGGCAGGTGACACCGGAAGAGCGTGATGCGGTCTACAACCTCGGTATTCCAGGCGTCGGTTATGTGAACGAGCGTCGCAGGGTTTATCCGCAGGGACGGCTCGCTTCACATGTCGTTGGCTATGTGGACGTGGATACCAAAGGCATTGCCGGTATCGAGAAGTATCTTGATGACCAGGGTGCAATCTATACCGCATCCCTGGCCGATCCAGAGGAGCACCGCACGGCGCCTGCACAAATGTCCATCGATGTGCGTATCCAGGCCGCCATGGAGGACGAGATCGACAAGGCGATTGACAAGTTCCGCGCCATTGGCGGCGGCGGCATCGTCATGAACATTCGTACCGGTGAAGTCATCTCAATGGTGTCATTGCCGGACTTCAATCCAAATCAGGAGAAGAAGACCTTCACAAAGGACATGCAGAACCGCATGACCGCGGGCGTCTATGAGTTAGGTTCTGTCATTAAGGCTGTTACCTTTGCCATGGCTCTCGACTATGGCACGGCAACCCTCAAGAGCAGCTATGACGCGCGTCTCCCCCTGGTGATCGGCAACGCGCGTATCCACGATTATCATGCTGAAAGGCGCGTTCTGACGCTTCCAGAAATCTTCAAGGTGTCATCGAATATCGGCACTGCCAAGATGGCCCTGGATGTCGGAATGGAGCGCCATCAGGCATTTCTCCGAAAAGTTGGGTTATTCGATCGTCTTCAAACCGAACTTCCCGAAAGTGCGAGACCATTGCTCCCGCGTCACTGGAGCAAACTTGCCACGGCAACGGCGGCTTTTGGCCATGGTTTTGCCGTGCAACCGCTTCAAGGCGTTGCTGTGGTTGCAGGCTTGCTAAATGGTGGACATTTGATGACGCCGACCTTGCTCAAGAGAAGCGAGGAGGAAGCGCTGGCCCTTGCGCAAACGGTGGTGAAACCCTCGACCAGCGATGCGTTGCGCTATCTCTTTCGACTCAATGCTACAGAAGGCACGACCTCAAAAGCTGACGTGATCGGCTATCGTGTGGGCGGCAAGACCGGTACTGCGGAAAAGGTTGTGAACGGTCGCTATTCGCCCAACAAACTCCTCAACTCGTTCATTGGTGCATTCCCGATGGATGATCCAAAGTATCTGATCCTCGTGATGCTTGACGAGCCGAAACCGACACCGGACACCTACGGTTTCGCGACTGCCGGCTGGACGGCGGTTCCGACCGCTGCGAAAATCATCGAGCGTATCGCGCCCATGCTGGGTGTAATGCCCGCGTTCACAGCAGAAGAACTGGAAAAGCTGGCAAAACGCGACAAGCTTAAGAAGAAGGGGTGAGCAGGTGCCCCTTTCACTTGGCAGACTGATTGCGGACGATGCACCGCACCTTCATGGTGTAGATCAGATATCGATATCCGGACTCACATCCGATAGCCGCGCAGTCAAGCCGGGCTTTCTGTTTGCTGCTCTGCCAGGCACGAGCGTTGACGGCGCGAAATTCATTCCCCAGGCCATTGCATCTGGCGCCGCCGCAGTCCTTGCACAAAAAGGTGTAACTGTTGAAGGTGTTCCGCACATCGAGGTTGACAATCCACGTTTGATCTTCGCTCGTATGGCAGCGCGCTTCTTCGGCAGCCAACCCGACCTCGTGGTTGCGGTTACCGGGACCAACGGCAAGACATCCGTGGCGTCGTTCGTTCGCGAGATATGGGGCAACATGGGGTTCCGCGCCGCCAGCCTCGGCACGATTGGTGTTGTTTCGCCGTCCGGAACAGTCGGGCTGCAGCACACCACGCCAGATCCGGTAAGGCTTCATGAGATCATGGCCGCTCTTGCGACAGACCACGTGCAGCATCTCGCGATAGAAGCTTCGAGCCATGGCCTCGATCAGTATCGTCTACATGGGTTGCGTGTGACTGCGGGAGCCTTCACGAACATCACACGAGATCACCTCGACTATCATCCTGATTTCGAGGACTACTTCAACGCTAAGATGCGGCTGTTCGAGGAGTTGTTGCAACCTGGTTCTCCTGCCGTCGTCAACGCTGACTCGCCTCAGGCCACCGATGTGCTGAACCGCGCAAAGAAAAGAGGGCTTGTTCCATTTACTGTGGGCCGCTCAGGCAGCGCGCTTGAACTTCGAAATGTAACACGTGATGGTTTCGGACAGCGCCTGGATGTTCAGGGACCAACGAAGCGTCATGCCATACTGCTTCCGCTGGTTGGCGATTTCCAGACGTCCAATGCGCTGGTGGCTGCAGGCCTCGTGATCGCCACTGGCGGCGAGGAAGTGCTCGCCATGCATGGCCTCGAGACGCTCAAGGGCGCCAAGGGCCGGCTTGAACTCGTGGGCTACGCCAAGGGCTCTGCACCGGTGTTTGTGGACTACGCGCACACGCCGGACGCACTTGAAAATGCTATCATTAGTCTGCGGCCTTATGTGAAGGGCAAGCTTGCGGTTGTTTTCGGCTGTGGCGGTGACCGCGATAAAGGCAAGCGTCCGCAGATGGGAGCGATAGCCACACGGCTTGCGGATGTGAGTTATGTTACCGATGATAATCCGCGAACGGAGGATCCGGCCAAGATCCGACGCGACATCATGGCCGCGGCACCTGGCGCCGTGGAGATCGGGGGGAGGGCTGCGGCAGTCCGCACAGCTGTTGAAGATCTGCGCGCCGGGGACATTCTCCTCGTCGCGGGCAAAGGACACGAGGAAGGACAGAAGATCGGCAATCAAGAGTTGCCGTTCAGTGATCACGATGCGGTCAGAGCCGCCATCGCAGGAGAAGACTATCATGGCTGACCACGAGCTGTGGACGGCGGAGGAGCTAGTCAAGGCTACCGGCGGGTCGTTGCATGGTGATGTCAATCAGCCGTTCAACGGCGTTTCGATTGACTCGCGCAGCCTCAACGCTGGGGACATCTTCGTGGCGATCAAGGGTGACCGCCATGATGGGCACGACTTTGTAGCAGGTGCGCTGAAGGCCGGCGCGGGTCTCGCTGTCGTGTCGCGAGTGACGGCCGAGATGCAGGCCGCCGGTCCGCTTTTGGAAGTACCTCAGGACCCGTTGCGTGGGCTCGAAAACATGGGCCGGGCGGCGCGGGCGCGCTGTCATGGCCGCATTGCCGGCATCACCGGCAGCGTCGGCAAGACCAGCACCAAGGAAATGTTGCGCGTTGCTCTATCGGCGTCGGGTCTCACCCATGCATCTGCGGCCTCTTTCAACAACCATTGGGGCGTGCCGCTGACGCTCGCCCGCATGCCACGCGATACCGCCTTCGGCATATTCGAGATCGGCATGAACCATGCGGGTGAGATCGAACCGCTGGTCGGCATGGTCAAACCGCACGTCGCCATCGTCACCACAATCGCCGCGAGCCACCTCGGCCATTTCAGTTCGCTGGACGACATAGCCGATGCCAAGGCTGAGATCTTCACCGGGGTTCTGCCTGACGGTCATGCCATCATCAACCGCGACACGCCCTATTTCGATCGCTTGTCCACTGCCGCACGTGCTTGCGGCATCACCAACATCGTCTCATTCGGCAAATCGGAAGCAGCCGACGTGCGGATCGGACGCGTGGTGCTCCACCCCGATTGCTGTTGCGTCACGGCAGATGTGCTGGGTGAGAAACTGATCTACAAACTTGGTATTCCGGGCGAGCATATGGCGGTCAACAGCCTTGCTGTGCTTGGCGCTGCAAAGCTCATGGGGGCCGATCTCGCGCGCGCGGCCCTGGCACTCTCCACGGCCCAGCCGGCCAAAGGGCGTGGCGTCCAGGAAAAGCTGGTGGCGCCAGGTGGCGACATCCTGCTGATCGACGAAAGCTATAATGCCAATCCCGCCTCGGTACGTGCCGCACTGGCGCTGGTGGCCGCAGCGAAGCCGGGTATGGGTGGCCGGCGGATTGCTGTTCTGGGGGACATGCTGGAGCTTGGTGCTCATGGACCGGCGCTTCATGCAGAACTCTACGAGCCCATGGACGCGGCCGGGGTTGATGTCCTATACGCCGCCGGTCCTCTCATGGCTCACCTCTGGGAGCGGGTTCCGGCGCGGCAGCGCGGAGCCTATGCCGAATCTTCCGGCGACATACGCGACACCGTTCTGTCGGACCTCCGGGCTGGCGATGTCGTGATGATCAAGGGATCTCTCGGCAGCCGAATGGGGCCATTGGCTGAGGCGATCAGGGCGGCCCATCCGCCCGTCCGCAAGGAGACCTGATGCTCTACTACCTGCTGACGAGCCTTACTGACGAGTTTTCGCCGTTCAATGTGTTCCGCTATCAGACCACACGTACCGGTGCTGCAGTCTTGACTGCGCTGCTGTTCGTCTTTCTTTTTGGGCCCCGGATCATCTCGCTGCTAAAGGTCAAGCAGGGTAGGGGCCAGCCAATCCGCAGTGACGGGCCACAGCGTCACATCGTCGAAAAGCAAGGCACGCCGACAATGGGCGGCCTGATGATGCTGTTCGGAATTTTTGTGGCGACGCTTCTGTGGGCGGATCTTGGCAATCTCTATGTCTGGGCTGTGCTGTTCGTCATGCTTGGGTTCGGTGCCATTGGCTTCTACGATGACTTTCTGAAGGTCACGAAGTCATCAACCAAGGGTTTTTCCGGCCGCTTCCGTCTGGCAATGGAGTTTGTCATCGCTGGCGTGGCAGTGGGCATATTCATGTGGATTGGCGACAAGCCGCTATCGACGTCGCTTGCCGTTCCATTCCTGAAGGATTTTCTTATTCCCTTCGGACTGTTGTTCGTGTTTGTCGGCATGTTCGTCGTGGTCGGGGCGGGCAATGCGGTCAACATGACGGACGGATTGGATGGGCTTGCCATTGTGCCTGTCATGATAGCTGCGGCCAGCCTAGGTCTTATTGTCTATCTGGTCGGCAACTTCAATTTCTCGAACTATCTTGAACTGCATTTTGTCAAGGGGTCGGGCGAACTTGCCGTCATGTGCGGAGCCATTGTCGGGGCGGGCCTCGGGTTCCTGTGGTTCAATGCGCCGCCTGCCATGATCTTTATGGGTGATACAGGCTCACTGTCACTTGGCGGTGCATTGGGTGCCATTGCCGTTGCCGCCAAACACGAAATCGTACTTGCGATCATCGGCGGGCTTTTCGTGCTTGAGACGGCTTCTGTCATCATTCAGGTGGCGTCCTTCAAGCTCACAGGCAAGCGTGTCTTTGCCATGGCGCCGCTTCATCATCACTTCGAACAGAAGGGCTGGAAGGAGCCTACCATTGTCATTCGCTTCTGGATCATTGCCATCGTTTTGGCATTGGTCGGCCTTTCCACATTGAAACTGAGGTAGATGCTCCGTGTTTCCGGCTTTTGCATATAGGGGCAAACGCGTGGCTGTGTTTGGTCTGGCGCGTTCGGGTACGGCATGCATTGAGGCATTGCGCTTAGGGGGGGCTGAGGTCCATGCGTGGGATGACTCGGCTCCATCCACCGAAAAGGCGAAGGATGCCGGACTGCCTGTCACAAACCTCCACGGGCTTGATTTCGACAAGCTAGATGCGCTGGTTCTCAGCCCCGGTGTCCCGCTCACCCATCCTGAACCGCACTGGACCGTGCTCAAGGCGCGACATGCAGGCATTCCAATCATCGGCGACACGGAAATATTTGCGAATGAGGCTAAGTTAGCCGGCGCCAGGATTGTTGCTGTCACCGGGACGAACGGGAAGTCCACGACGACAGCTCTCTGTGGACATGTTCTTCGGGCGGCCGGCCTTGATGTCGATGTAGGTGGCAACATCGGGACGGCGGTGTTCCTGCTGCGGCAGCCCGTTGCCGGAAGGATCTATGTTCTGGAGCTGTCGTCTTTTCAGATCGATTTGATGCCGAACCTCAAGCCTGATGTCGGCATTTTGTCAAATATTACCCCCGACCATCTCGACCGCCATGGTACCATGGAGAACTACGCGGCCGTGAAAGCACGAATGTTTGCGTTGCAAGGAGACGGTGACACAGCAATCTGCAGCGTGGATGATGGCTGGAGTGCTTCGATCGCGGACAAGGTCCGTAAGACTGATGCCGATGTGCGAAAAGTATCGGTCATGCAGGGGCTGCCCGATGGGATAACAGCCTTCGATGGCATCTTGCGCGACAGGCGAGACGGATTGTCGATTGCTGAAATCGACCTGCGATCCATGCCCGCACTGAAGGGCAAGCACAATTGGCAGAACGCAAGCCTTGCTTACGGAGCCGCCGTCGCGCTGGGCGTCGAGGCCAATACCATTGCTGCCGGCATGATGAGTTTCCCGGGGCTTGCACACCGCATGCAGGAAGTGGGTCGGATCGGCAATGTTTCCTTTGTCAACGACTCCAAGGCCACGAATGCCGATGCAGCAGAGAAGGCGCTGTCGTCGTTCGAGAATATCCACTGGATCGTCGGCGGGATCGAGAAGTCCGGCGGTATCGAGCCATTGCGGCCACTCTTCGGACGCGTGGCGCGAGCCTACCTGATCGGCCAGTCCTCCGACCGTTTCGGAAAAACCTTGGAAGGCAGCGTGGCCACTGAGACCTGTGGCACCCTGGACAAGGCGGTGGAGTCCGCTCTCGCCGCAGCAAAGGCCAGCCGGGCACCCAATCCGGTCGTCCTGTTGTCGCCGGCATGCGCATCCTTCGATCAATATCCCAATTTCGAGATCCGCGGCGATGCCTTCGTCAAGGCTGTCGCCAGTCTTCCGGGAATCCAAATGACCATCAAAGGAGGTAGCCATGCTGCTCGGACGTAGCGACCGCGGACTTCTGGCTCAGTGGTGGTTCACCGTCGATCGCGGATTGATGTTCGCCGTGCTCTTGCTCATGGCGGCGGGCGTACTCATCAGCATGGCGGCAAGCCCACCAGTGGCCGAGCGGATCGGTATCGATACGTTCCACTTCTTCCGTAGCCAACTCCTGTATCTTTTGCCTGCGACGCTGGTTCTGGTCTCGATGTCATTTCTGAGTCCAAGGCTGGTCAGGCGTGTGGGACTTGCAGCGTTTTTCGGCGCCATCGTGCTGATGGTGGCAGCACTTCTTATCGGACCAGAAATCAAGGGTGCTCACCGCTGGATCAATGTTGGCCCTCTCAACCTGCAGCCCTCGGAACTGGTCAAGCCCTCATTTGTGATTGTTGTGGCCTGGTTCCTTGCTGAGCACACCAGAAAGCCGGAGCTACCGGGCCATCTCGTAGCTTTTGGGCTGTTCGGACTGGTGATCGGTCTTCTGGTGCTGCAGCCTGACTTCGGCCAGACGGCGCTCGTCGTGTTGACCTTTGGTGCGATGCTCCTGATCTACGGAATTTCTTGGATCACTGTCACAGTACTTGGCGGGCTCACGGCCGCCGGTATGGTCGCCGCTTATGCGCTGGTTCCGCACGTAAAGTCACGGGTGGATCGCTTCCTGAGTCCAGACAAGGGAGACAGCTTCCAGGTCGACACTGCGATCCGTGCCTTCAAGAACGGTGGTTTGATGGGAACCGGCCCAGGTGGAGGCGAAGCGAAACTGGTGCTGCCGGATGCCCACACCGATTTCACATTCGCCGTGGTTGGCGAAGAATTCGGCCTCATCGCTTGTCTACTTCTTATGTCGCTGTTCGCTTTCGTGGTGCTGCGTGTACTGATGCGAGCCAAGTCGGAGCCCGATCCGTTTCCAGCATTGGCGCTTAGCGGACTCGGGCTGGTGTTCGGCTTCCAGGCCGTCATCAATATGGGCGTCAACGTTGCGTTGCTTCCAGCCAAAGGCATGACTTTGCCGTTCATTTCCTATGGCGGGTCGTCGCTCATCGGCATGGCTTTTGCCATGGGGTTGGTTCTCGCGCTGGCACGCAAGCGACCCGGCACGCAACTTGGCGTCCAATCCTTTGCACCGCACTTTGCTTGAGGTGCGATGGCTGAAAAGGGTACCATCGTTCTGGCCGCTGGCGGCACCGGCGGACATCTGTTTCCAGCGCAAGCGTTGGCGGAAGAATTACGGCGGCGCGGCTATGTCATTCACTTGATGACAGATGAACGCGTGCGCGACTATGGCAAGGCGTTTCCGGCCGCTGAAATTCATGTGGTTCCGTCTGCTACTATTTCGCTATCTAAGCCGTGGCTGTTGCCGGGCCGCCTCATCCGGCTCTACGGTGGTTACCGCAAGGCGCGCGCCATTCTCCGCAAGCTTGGGCCTGAAGCCGTGGTCGGGTTTGGCGGCTATCCATCATTCCCACCCATTCTGGCCGCATCCCGGCTGGGCATTCCTTCTTGCGTGCATGATCAGAATGCTGTCATGGGGCGCGCCAACAAGGTGCTGGCCAAAGCGGCGGATGCCGTGGCGTCTTCATTTCCATCGCTCCTTGGTCTTCCATCGGTGGCCGAACACAAGCTTACCGTCACAGGCAATCCGGTGCGCGACATCGTACTGCAGAGCAAGGCCGCGCCCTATCCCAACTTCGCACCATTTCATCTGCTGGTATTCGGCGGCAGCCAAGGGGCACAGTTCTTCGGCGAGTTCATGCCTAAAGTGTTCGAGGCGATGTCGCCAGAAGAGCGCAAGGGGATCCGTCTCACGCAGCAGGTCCGGCCTGAGAACATGAGTCAGGTCAAGGCTTTATACGATGATCTTGCTCTCGATTGTGAACTCAACACGTTCTTCATGGACATGCCCGCGCGTATTGCTGCGGCGCATCTCGTGGTGTGCAGGTCCGGAGCCTCGACCATCGCTGAGTTGGGGGTGATCGGCCGGCCAGCCATCATGGTTCCGTTGCCCCACGCGCTCGACAACGACCAGTTGCGCAACGCAGAAAGCTTTGCCGGCACGGGGGGCGGTTGGGTGCAGCCGCAGGCCAATCTTGAACCCCGGTCCTTTGCCCAATTACTGTCGAAGCTACGCGCCGAACCTAAGACGCTTCAACTGGCTGCCGCTGCAGCTCTCACCCACGGCAGGCCTGACGCTGCGCAGCGCCTTGCCGATCTGACCGAAAAGATTGCAAGGAAGACCAAGATATGAAATTGCCGCGTGACGTAGGACCCATTCACTTCATCGGCATCGGCGGCATCGGTATGAGCGGCATCGCCGAGGTCATGGCGACACTGGGGTACAAGGTCCAAGGCTCAGACCTCACGGACAACTACAACGTCGCACGGCTGCGAAAGGCGGGCATCGAGGTTCACATCGGTCACCGGGCAGAAAATGTAGGCGAGTCTCAGGTCGTCGTCGTCTCGTCGGCAGTAAAGGCCGACAACCCGGAACTCGTGGAAGCGCGAAACCGCTATCTGCCAATCGTCAGACGGGCCGAGATGCTGGCCGAACTGATGCGCTTCAAGTCGTGTGTTGCCGTTGGCGGAACTCATGGCAAGACCACCACGACGTCGCTGGTGGCGGCTCTTCTCGATGCAGGTGGTCTGGACCCTACCGTCATTAACGGCGGTATCATCAATGCCTACGGTACCAATGCGCGGCTCGGTAAGGGGGACTGGATGGTGGTGGAGTCGGATGAATCCGACGGCACATTCGTCAAGCTCCCGGCTGATGTCGTGATCGTCACGAACATCGATCCCGAGCATCTCGACCATTATGGAACGTTCGATAAGGCGAAGGAGGCTTTCCTGGCCTTTGTCGAGAACATCCCCTTTTACGGCTTTGCCGTCATGTGCATGGACCATCCCGTGGTGCAGGAAATCATCGGGCAGGTGCGGGATCGTCGTGTCATCACATACGGCCACAGCCCGCAGGCCGATGTCCGCCTGATGGACGTCAGCTACGTTGATGGTGAAACACACTTTTCTGTGCGCATGACCAACCGGCGAACCGGTGACACTCATGACATTGGCGGACTAACGCTTGCCATTCCGGGTGATCACAACGCGCTCAACTCCACGGCCGCTCTGGCAGTTGCCCGGGAACTGGGTCTATCGGACGAAGACATCCGCAAGGGCTTCAAGAGCTTCACCGGCGTCAAGCGCCGCTTTACACGGACTGGCGACTACAATGGCGTCACCGTCTTCGACGACTATGGCCACCATCCGGTGGAGATTGCCGCTGTGCTGAAGGCAGCGCGTGGTGTTGCTCAAGGCAAGGTGATCGCCGTCATGCAGCCCCATCGCTACACGCGGCTCCACAGCCTGTTCAACGAGTTCTGTACCTGTTTCAACGATGCAGATACCGTCATCGTGGCGCCGGTTTACACGGCAGGCGAGACCCCGATCGAGGGAGCATCCCATTCGGCATTGGTCGAAGGTCTTAAATCTCGCGGACATCGATCGGTGTTCAGTATCGATGACCCGGACCAACTCGCGCCCATGGTACGCACGATCTCCAAGCCGGGAGATATCGTCATGTGTCTTGGAGCTGGCACCATCAGCCAATGGGCCTATGCACTTCCCGGGCAATTGGCTGCCTTTGATGAGAAGTCGGCAAACTGATGGCTCAGATCAACGGAGAACAGTTGCTCAAACGCTTGCCGGTGGCCCGCGGGCGTCTGGAACCCAATGCGATGCTCTCAGACCTGACGTGGTTTCGGGTTGGCGGTCCGGCTGAAGTCCTGTTCAGTCCGGCAGATGAATCTGATCTCTCCCTGTTCCTGAAGGCGACACCACGCGACATCGCTGTCTATGTCATCGGTGTTGGCTCCAACCTGCTGGTTCGCGATGGCGGCGTTCCGGGTGTCGTCATCCGGCTGGGCCGTGGTTTTGCCTCGCTCTCACTCGAAGCTGGAGACCGTATTCGTGCCGGTGCGGCCGCTCTCGATGTCCGTGTGGCGCGGTTCGCGCAAGAGCATGGTATCGATGCATTAACCTTTCTGAGAGGTATACCGGGCACGATAGGCGGTGCGCTGCGCATGAACGCGGGAGCCTATGGTGGGGAAACCAAGGACATCCTGGTCGAAGCGCGTGCAGTCGACCGGTCAGGAAACATCCACGTGCTGTCCAATGAGGACATGAACTACTGCTATCGCCACTCCGGTGCGCCAGAGGATCTGGTGTTTACTGAAGCTCTGTTCCAGGGCCAGCCGGGCGACCGTGAAGTCATTGCCGCCGCCATGGACAAGATCACGGAGAGCCGGGAGGCAACACAACCTGTCAAGAGCAGAACCGGCGGTTCCACCTTCAAGAACCCGCCTGGCGAAAAATCCTGGCAATTGATCGATGCGGCTGGCATGCGGGGCTTCGCCGTCGGCGCGGCTCGCGTTTCGGAGAAGCATTGCAACTTCCTGATCAATGAGGGTGAGGCCACGGCCGCCCAGATCGAGGAATTGGGCGAGACTGTGCGGACACGCGTCAAGGCGACGTCTGGCATCGAGCTCGACTGGGAAATCAAGCGTATCGGCCTTCCGCTGGAGGCGGCATGAAGACTGACAAGCGCAAGCCTGCTGAAACTACCGTTGCTGTCCTGATGGGTGGCTGGTCGGCTGAACGCGAAGTCAGCCTTGCCTCGGGTGAAGCCTGCGCTGGCGCACTCAAGCGTGCTGGCTTCAATGTCGTGCCGGTGGACGCTAGCCGTGACCGCTTTGTGCCAATCCTAGAGGACCTGAGGCCCGACGTTGCCTTTAATGCACTGCACGGGAAATGGGGTGAGGACGGTTGCTGTGCCGCCGTCCTTGAAACGTTGCAGATACCCTACACGCACTCCGGGGTGCTGGCGTCTTCCTTGGCCATGCACAAGGAGAAATCCAAGATCATCTTCAGAGCTGCTGGCATTCCGGTCGCCGAGAGCAAGCTCGTCAATATTGAAACAGTCGCAACCACCCATCCGATGCCACCACCCTATGTGGTGAAGCCTGTTGCAGAAGGTTCAAGCGTCGGTGTTCACATCGTCTCCAGCAGCGCGAACGGACCTGCGTCGATCGTGCTCGAACAACGTGACCTCTTCGGTGATGAAGCGATGGTCGAACGCTTCATTCCGGGAAAGGAACTCACCTGTGCCGTCGTCGGGGACGTCGCACTAGGCGTCATCGACATCGTGTCGAACGCGGCCGCCTGGTATGACTACAAATCCAAGTATACGCCCGGTGGCTCGCAGCACATCCTGCCGGCAGAAATTCCCAACGAAGTCTATCGCAAGTGCCAGCAGTATTCGATCCTGGCCCACAAGGCATTGGGCTGTCGAGGAGTGTCGCGCTCCGATTTTCGCTTCAATGATACGCCCGGCAGCGAGGGCGAACTCATCCTGCTCGAAGTCAACACCCAACCAGGTATGACGGGTACTTCACTCGTTCCGGAGCTTGCGGCCTATGCGGGCCACAGTTTCGAGGATCTCGTCACCTGGATGGTCAATGATGCATCACTCGACCGATGACTGCACACGCTACTCATGTTTATGAACGCCGCCGCAAGGCTTCGCAGTTCCTCAATAAGGGCCAAGCGTTCCGGGTTCGCGCCGGTATGCGTCTCGGTGCACTGTTATTTCTCGGGCTGGTGATTGCCGATGGGCTGCTACGCGGCGGCTATCTCGACTATGAAGGCAGCAAGTGGGTGAGACTCCCCGGAAAGGCCGCGGGGCTTGTGGGGTTGGCGGCTGAAGACATCACCATCACGGGATTGTCCCATCATGACCCGGAAGCGCTGCTGTCGGCAATCGGTGTGGCGCCCGGAGGATCGCTGATCGGTTTTGATGCCGTGAGATCGAAGCGGATTCTGGAAAACCTCGACTGGATTGAAAGTGCGCAGGTGCAGCGTCTGTTTCCGAACCAGCTCGACATTGCCGTTGCCGAGCGGCAACCATTCGCCATCTGGCAGCGTGGCCAGTCCTACTACGTGATCGACAAGACTGGTGTGGCGATGAGCGGCTTTCCAGTCGGCAAGATGGTGCGGTTGCCGTTGATCACTGGTGAAGGTGCGAATGTTGCTGCTGCAGAATTGTTTAACCATCTTGAAGCCACTCCCGATCTACTGTTGCAGGTGAAGGCGGCTGCAAGAGTCGGCGACCGCAGGTGGACTCTCTACCTCGATAGCGGGGTGACGGTGATGCTGCCGGAGAAAGACTGGGAACAGGCAGTTGCGCTCGTTGACGATCTGAATCGCGAACAGCGCCTGTTGTCGAAGGGAATCAAATCGGTGGATCTGCGCGTCCCCGGACGGGTCGTCGCCTCCGTGGCAGAGAACAAGGCGGACGATGCGAATGTGAAGAAGGCGGCGGTCAAGCGCAATTGAAGCCGCCTGGTGTGTGGGTGAGGATGGAGTCATGACGGTCGTGCAGTTTCAGGCCAAGGGCGGAGGCCGTAATCCAGTAGCGCCCAAGAGCGGCGTTATTGCTGCGCTGGATATTGGTTCGACAAAGATCAGCTGCCTGATTGCAGAGACCGTTCCGGCAAAGCATCGCGCTCCCGACAGCGGGGAGAACAGCCTTAAGGTTCTCGGCGTGGGACACCAGTTGTCACGCGGCATCCGTTGCGGATCGGTGATCAACGTCGACGAGGCCGAGCGTGCGATAAGGCTTGCTGTGGATGCTGCAGAACGCATGGCCCAGCGGACGATCGGTGAAGTCTATGTCAACGTCTCCGGGGGGCGGCCGATCTCACGGCTCTATACGGCGACCGAACCGGTTGTCGGTGGTCAGGTCTCACAGCGCGACATGGACAAGGTTCTGGATGCCGTGCTCGGCAAGGTTGATCCCGGCCGCAGAAGCATTTTGCATTTGTCGCCCGTTCAGTATCACCTTGACGACGTCAAGGGTGTGGCTGAACCCCAAGGTATGTATGGCGAGACGCTCGGAATGGACCTCAGCGTCGTCACCGTCGAAACTCCACATCTCAAGAATCTTACGCTCGCCGTTGAACATGCCCATCTGGCGATCGCCGATTTCGTTACTGCACCCTACGCAGCAGCTCGTGCCGTCCTCGCCGAGGATGAACGGTCGCTAGGGGCGGCCGTAGTAGACATGGGCGGCGCAACCACAAGTTTTGCCGTTTTCCATGATGGCCATCTGGTACATGCCGACATGATACCACTCGGTGGCCATCACATCACCAATGACATTGCGCGCGGTCTGTCCACGACCATCGCCCATGCGGAACGCATGAAAACGTTGTGGGGATCGGCGCTGGCCTCTCAGATTGACGAGCGTGAAATGATCGCCGTTCCGCTGCTGGGCGAGCGCGGCGTCGACACGGTTCAGCAGGTGCCCAAGTCGATGCTGACAGGCATCATCCGGCCGCGACTTGAGGAAATCTTTGAAATGCTGCGCGACAAACTGGAAACCAGCGACGCGTCTCATCTGGCAGGCCGCCGGCTGGTGATCACGGGTGGTGCAAGTCAATTGAACGGCGTCCGCGAGATTGCCAGCCAATGGCTCGACCGTCAGGTCCGATTGGGTGTCCCCGCGCAAGTGCAGGGCATGCCGGAGACGGCGCGCACGCCGGGATTCGCGGTCTGTGCCGGTCTTCTCAACTACGCGCTCAAGCCTGATGTGCGCCTCGCACTGCCAAAGGCCAAGGCACATCAGGTACATCAAGATCAACAGGGCTATGTCCGCCGCATGGGTCGCTGGATCGCGGAGAGCTTTTGACTCATTTTTTCCTGTTGAACTCGAAACTTGCCGATTGCTTCGACGCTGATGCAAATTTCTGTTTGTAAGTGATTTCACTTGCTCGCCTGTTGCGCTAGCATCGCGCAGTGATGGTCTATGTTGAAATCCTGATCGTCGCCGTTCTTGTTGTCTTTAACGGCCTTCTTGCTATGTCTGAGTTGGCGGTGGTGTCGGCGCGCTCAGGACGGCTGAAGGCAATGAAGGAACGGGGCGTTGCGGGTGCCAGTACGGCGCTCGAGCTCAACAGCGATCCCGGACGTTTCCTGTCAACAGTGCAGGTCGGGATCACACTTGTCGGGATTATCGCGGGCGCGTATTCTGGCGCTTCGTTGGGTGTACGTCTGTCAACGTTGCTGGCTGCATATGGACTTGACCCAGCTCTTGCGGATCCGTTGGGGCTCACCGCAGTTGTCGCTGCCATTACCTATGTCTCGCTCGTCATCGGCGAGCTTGTCCCAAAGCAATTGGCGCTGCGCAATCCGGAGGCCATCGCCTGCCGCGTGGCCAGGCCGATGCGTTGGCTGTCTGTCATCGCGCGCCCGTTTGTGTGGCTGCTGAATGGTTCTGGACAGTTGGTGATCGGTCTGCTGGGCGGCACGAGAGTCGACAGCAGCGTGGTCACCGACGAGGAAATTCATTCCTTGATTGCCGAAGCAGAATCGGCGGGCGTCATCGAGAGCGGTGAACGAGATCTGATCGCAGGTGTCATGCGGCTTGGTGACCAACCGGTGCGGGCGCTGATGACGCCACTGCGCGAAGTTGACATGGTCCATGTAGACGATGATCTTGAGATGTTGCGACAGAAATTGTCCGCGAGCATCCATTCGAGACTTGTTGTTCAGGGGCGTGGCGCTGATGAGTTTATCGGCGTAATCCGTGCAAAGGACATTGCCGACACGCTGATGTCACATCGCAAACTCGATATTCTGAAGCTTACGGGGCAAATACCTGCCATTCTCGATTCGATGCCAGCTGTGGAAGCTATCGAATTGTTTCGCGACTCGGCCATCCATCTTGCCTTTGTCCAAACTGAACAGGGCCGTATTCTGGGCATTGTCACGCCGACGGATCTGCTGGAAGCGATCGCAGGGACATTCACCGAGGAGGAAGGGGCGGAACCACGCGCCCTGCAGCGTGACGACGGGACCTGGCTGTTTTCTGGCAACCTCAAGGTCGATGCGCTGCCGCAACTCATCAGAATCAGCCTGCCGGAAAAGCGCAGCTATGAAACCATCGCTGGATTGATCCTCGAGTCACTTAAGCACTTGCCGACGTTGGGAGAGGTCGTGGTGGTCGATGGCTGGCGTTTCGAAGTGGTCGACCTTGATGGCCGGCGGATTGACAAGGTCGTCGCAGCCCAACTTCCCACTCTTCACCGGCCCGGCAATCGCAGTGCCGTAGCGTGAAGGTGAACCACTGCTTGCGTTGCCGGGTCAAAACGATTCAATTTTTCACTCATTTTATGGTGTTGGTTAGCAGACGTTAACCATTTGGTAGGGATTGGGTAAGAAAACTGATTCCGGCAAATCAATGCGGGCGCCAGTCATGACAATCAATCTCACAGTTCCCAATCTCTCCGATCTGAAGCCGCGCATTACCGTGTTCGGCGTTGGGGGCGCCGGCGGTAATGCGGTCAACAACATGATCGAGAGTCACCTCGAAGGTGTTGAATTCGTTGTTGCAAATACCGATGCGCAGGCGTTGATGCAGAATGCTGCCGAACGCCAGGTGCAAATGGGAACAGCTCTTACTCAGGGCCTTGGCGCCGGATCTCAACCACAGATCGGTGCGGCTGCCGCCGAGGAGGCACTGCCCGAAATCCTCGACCATTTGGCCGGCTCGCACATGGCCTTTATCACCGCCGGCATGGGTGGCGGTACAGGCACGGGTGCTGCACCGGTGATCGCGCGGGCTGCGAAGGAGCAGGGCATCCTCACGGTTGGTGTCGTCACCAAGCCGTTCCACTTCGAAGGTGTGCGCCGGATGCAGACGGCTGAGCGCGGTATTGAGCAGCTCGCCAAGCACGTCGACACGCTCATCGTCATTCCCAATCAGAACCTGTTCCGTGTCGCCAATGAGAAGACGACCTTCGCAGCCGCCTTCGCCATGGCTGACCAGGTGCTCTACTCGGGTGTCGCCTCCATTACGGAGCTGATGACCAAGGAAGGTCTGATCAATCTCGATTTCGCCGATGTTCGTGCGATCATGAGTGAGATGGGGCGGGCCATGATGGGTACGGGTGAGGCCTCTGGCGAGAAGCGCGCCATTGAGGCTGCCGAAGCCGCCATCTCCAATCCGTTGCTGGATGATGTATCTATGCGTGGCGCGCGTGGGCTTCTCATTTCGATCACCGGCGGACCGGACCTGACCCTCTACGAAGTGGATGAAGCTGCAACTCGCATTCGCGAGGAAGTGGATCCGGAAGCCAATATCATCCTGGGTGCCACCTTTGACGAATCCCTCGAGGGCACCATGCGCGTGTCCGTCGTTGCCACTGGCCTTGCGGCAGAATTGCTAAAGGGCGAGGGCGGCGACGAGGAGGCTGCATCACCCGTCGAAGCCAAGCCGTCTGTCTTCGGCTTCCAGGGTAAGCAGTCTGCGCCGGCGCCGGTACCGGTAGCAAAGAAGCCGATCCATCCAGCGCCCATGGCGGCTCGCGTAGCCCATACGGCTCCTGCGGCAGCTCCGACCGCTCAATATGCGGTCGAAGAGAGCTATGATGAAGAACCGGAGGAGGCAGTGGCCCCGCAGCCAGCCGTAGCGGTCGAAAAGCCGGTAGTTCGACAAGTCCGCATGCCTGCGATTGATGAATTCCCGCCACAGGTGAAGAAGCAGATCGAAGCTCAGCAGACCCGAATCGAAAACATCGCGGACCATGCCGCTCGCAAGAAGAAGGGGCTGTTTGCCCGGCTGGCCGACGTTGGTCTGGGCCGGAAAGAAGATTCAGTGCCGGGTCAGCGGGAACCAACGATCGCCGTCAGGCCTGCACCTCCGGCCCAAACCCAGTTACGTCAGCAGGCACCTGTGCGCCCGCAACCTGTTCAGCCGGCGCAGCCTGATACACATTTCGAAGACGATCAGCTCGAAATCCCCGCGTTCCTGCGCCGACAAGCCAACTGATTGAATTCATGCAGAAACCTATCAAACCCGGCGGTCACACTTCCGCCGGGTTTGACGCATCTAAACGGGCGCTCCAGCGGGTTGGCAATTGCTCCCTGGCGGGCGTATGAGTGACACAGCTCCGGATTCGCGGGAGCGAGTGAAGATCGAGGGTTCAGGGGTTGTCGAAAGCGCCGATGAAGCGAAAATTTGGTCAGTCGGTTGCGGCTCTGTTTCTTGTCCTGACGCTCTCTGGCTGTTCATCCGGGATAATGAGCGGTATTTGGGGCGACGATACGCCTTCAACCAGCCAAGACTCTGCTGGGCTAGGTGCCGGCCTCGCTCCAGATATGGCGGGCGCCTCCGAAGGTGAGGCGGTTGCGAAGCTTTACAACAAGGGCCTCGGAAATCTGAAGGATGGAAGCTACAAGTCCGCCATCAAGAATTTCGCCGAAGTTGAACGCCAGTATCCCTATTCGAGCTGGGCAACAAAGTCGATCATCATGCAGGCCTATGCCAGCTACGTGCTGGGCAGTTATGAAGATGCCGTCGTCAACGCCAATCGCTTTATCACGTTGCATCCTGGCCACAAGGATGCCGGCTACGCCTACTATCTGATTGCGATCTCAAACTACAACAGGATCAGCGACACCAAACGTGACCAGTCGGCAACGGTTGAAGCTCTGCAGGCCCTTGAGGAAGTTGCCCGCCGGTATCCAGGAACTCCTTACGCTGCAGACGCACAAAACAAAGTGCTGATCGCGCGCGATCATCTGGCGGGCAAGGAAATGGACATTGGCCGCTATTATTACCAGCACGGCAGCTATCTTGCCGGGATCAACCGTTTCAAGCGCGTCGTGACCGAATACCAGGATACGAGCCAGACTCCAGAGGCGCTCTACCGTCTTACAGAAGGGTATATGGCATTGGGTGTGGTGTCGGAGGCGCAGACTGCGGCGGCAGTTCTGGGCCACAACTACCCGAATTCCGATTGGTACAAGGACGCTTACCGGCTCGTATCAAGCGACGGACAGGCACCTGTTGAGAACAACGAAAGCTGGATCAGCAAGGCCTTCAAGAGCCTCAACCCGCTTTAGCTGGTACCCGTGTCGGCCTGCCTCTGACTTCAGTGCGTGGGTTTATCTGATATCCAGCCGCGCTTCGACATCTCACCGGCAATTTTCTGCGCCATCATCTCGGCGCCGATGCTCGTGAAGTGATCATCATCGAAATAGAGCGGCTTGCGGTCCAGTTCCGACATACAGCGCTCCATTGCTCCGATGTTGCAGAAGATCTCGGCGGGGTACACGCGCAAGAGCGCTGGTTGATCTGAGATCATGTCGAGTTGTTCATAGGCCGCGCGATTGCGCTTCTGGAATGCGTCAAAGCCAGTTGAAATGGGTCTTCGGCCGGCCACATTGAAGAGTTCAAGCTTGGCGGCATAGGTTGGCACGTCCCAGCCTGCCTCGGGTTCGGGGTAAACGAGCGCTACCTTCTTCCCGGCATCAAGATAGGCCTGAATCGCATTCCGATAGATTTTTCCGATGTCAGGGATCCGATCTGGCGAAGTCGCATAGGTTGCCGGCTTGCCAATCGGTATTGCGTATGACGTTTCCGCTCGGGCCGGTTGAGGTGAATTGCCATAGTATTCTGTGCCCAGAAGCTTCTGCGTCCAGCGAGCGTTCATGACCACGATCTGGATATCCGGGTTTGACATAATATAGTTCCGGACCATTTCATTGAATTCGCTGCAACTGTCAGTGCGATCGCTGCGGTAATAGCCGGGTGCCGGAACGCAACCACCATA
>CAZECZ010000067.1:0-21802 GCA_964510815.1 uncultured Aestuariivirga sp. | reverse complement strand
CATGTGTGCCGCGTGGCTGCCCAATGATGTGGGTGGCGGGTGGTAACTCGGCGGTGGAGAAGCAGGCCTGCAGCAGGTAGCCGCCGGTCGGCGCCTCCCAGTCCAGCATTTCGCCGGCGGCGTAGCATCCGGGCACCTTGCGGAGCTGGAAGTGCTCATCCACCTCATGGCGCGCGATGCCTCCGGCAGACGAAATGGCCCGCGCCAGGCCGGCGGGGCCGGTGAGCATGAGCGAGACGCGCTTGGGATCGGTCGAGCCCACCTCGCGCATCAGCCCGATGGCGGCCGGCGTGAGATTGAACGCCTTGCGGAGAGCGTTGGATTGCGAGTCCTTCGGCTTGCGCTTGGCGAGCTTGGCGGCAATCGCTTCGGGCGAGAGATCAGGGCGGAGGTCGATGAGCAGCGGCTGGCCCGGTTCGTCACGCAGGTGGCGGGACAGCGCATAGATGGCGCCGCCCTCGATGCCGTCCTTCGAGATCATGATCTCGCCGCGCGCCGTGTGAGCGCCATAGGTGAGCCGGACGTTCTTGATCGGCTGACCGGCGAAGCGGCCGGCGAAATGCTCCGTCCACGGAACGAGGAAGCGGCAGTTGGAAGGTTTGAACGGATTCACCGCGATGCCGGCGCTCTCCACCAAGGGCACCCAGGCAGCATTGGAGCCGAGATGCGGCCACGAGGCGCCGCCCATGGCGAGGATGGTGGGCATGCCGTCGAATCCCTGCCATTGCCTGCGCGACTGGAGCGTGACGCCGAGGCCGTCCAGCCTTCGCAGCCACGCACGGAGGAGTGGCGACGCTTTCATGCATTTCGGGAACACGCGGCCCGAGGAGCCCACGAAGGTTTCGACGCCGAGGCCGTGGCACCAGTCGATGACGGATGATGGCGGGAAAGCCCGGATGGCAGGTTCGAGAAAGGGCCGGGCATCGCCATAGCGGTCGAGAAACTGCTCCAGCGGTTCGGAGTGCGTGAGATTGAGCCCGCCGCGGCCGGCGAGCAGGAACTTGCGCGCCGGTGCCGCCATGTGATCGACGATAGTGACGCGCGCGCCGCCCTGCGCCAGCACCTCCGCCGCCATCAGACCTGCGGGGCCCGCGCCGATGATCCGTACGTCTGTGCTTGCCACCTGCGCCCATTTCCCTCGTTGACCGGCGAATGCGCCGGATGCTGTGATGGTGCCATACAACCAGGTGAGACGCCGATGCAATTGCCGAACATGGCCCGTGCCATTCCCGCCGCTGCGGCGTTCCTGCTCACGGCTGCGGCCATGGCGCACGCGGAGTATCCCTATTCGGGCTATTGGGACAATCCGGATGAGGGAACATCGATGGAGGATGTGGCCCGGCACTGCGCCTTGTCCTTCGTCGAACAGCGCGACGATGGTCACTACAACACCTATGTGCTCGACAAGGAGGCCTTCACGTCACGTGGCGAGGTGACGTATCTGCGCTATGCCAGCGGTGTTTGTACCTTCAAGGAGGACTCGCAGATCGAGAGCTGCCATTCGCTCGTCGATCTCACGTCCCCCGGCGACCAGACCTATCTCGTCTTCAATGTGCTGACCGCCATCAAGCCGGACCGGGTGGAGTTTGCCGCCTTTGGCAGCATGGACGGCGCCCGCTCTGCGATTCGCGATGGCACCGTCGCGGACGACGGCAACACCGGCGCGCTGGTCCGCTGCCCAATCTCGCCTGACCTGTTGCAGAGCCACACGCGCGGCCAATTGACGAATGGCACGGCAGACGACATCACCGCGCTCACCAACCGGGACGACGACGCACTGGCCGACGAGGTGCTCAAGACGCTGACCGGGCAGTGATCGCGGCGGGACCTCAGCCGCCCGCCCGCCGTGCCATCAGCGCGTCGCGCCGCTCGAGGCTTTCCTTCGGCCAGTAGGCCTTGCGGTCATAATATTCAGGGACCGCGGGAGTGCCCTCCGGCAGCACCACCCACGGCATCTTCGACGACGTGAAGATGTGAATGTCCGGCGGCAGCGCATCCGGATCGTCGAGGGTTCCGACGCGCACGAACTTGAGCGCATCGCCGGCCCCGGCATAGTGGCTCCACACGGCGATCCTGCACGTGGGGCAGCGCACAATCTGCTGGCCTTTGCCGCTGTTCGACGGCGTCAGGATGGTTTCGGGCTGGCCTTTGGTGAGCGCCACCTTCTCCGACTCGATCATCGCATTGAGCGCGAAGGCGGTGCCCGTCTCGCGCTGGCACCAGCGGCAATGGCAGCAGTGGACGAACAGCGGCTTCTCCACGATCTCGTATTGGATCTCGCCGCAGGTGCAGCGGCCGCGGAGCGGATAGGTCGTCATGGGTTAGGCCGCCTCGCGGTTCAGCGGCTGGCACATGCAATGGACACCGCCGCCGGCCTGCAGGAACATCGTCATGTCGGGATCGTAGACCGTGAAGCCAGCGGCGCGCATGTCGGCATTGAGCTGTTTGGCGGCCGTGGTGGAGAGAATGCGGTCGTTGCCCAGCGCCACCACGTTGCAGCCCAGCGCCATCGTCTCCTTGAAGCTCGCCGGAATGATCTCGATCTTCTTCGACTTGAGCCAGGCGATGACGTCGTCTTCCGTGGTTTCCAGGCACACGGCGGCGCAGCGGTCGTTCAGCATGCAGACCATGAGATCGATGTGGACATAGAACTGATCGATCGGCGCATACTTGATTTCCCAGCCTTCCTTGATGAACCATTCGGATATCTGCCGGGCCGAAACCTCCTCCGAGCGGTGATCGGTGTAGCCGACGAGCGCCAGCCCCTCGCGCAGGATGTTGAAGTCGCCGCCCTCGAAATTGCCGGCCGACACCATGTCATAGATGGGGATCTCATTTTCCAGGTAGAAGCGCAGCACGGCGGCATACTCGCCGCGCCGCCGCGGATTGGCAAGCTGGCAGATGACGGCGCCGTAAGGCGACATGAACGACGAATCGCGCGCATAGACCTGGTAGGGGTTGGTCATGTCGAGCGGCAGGAAATGGGTGTTGACGCCCGCACTCTGGTAGGCGTCGACCATCTCGCGGTGCTGGCGCATGGCGAGCTGCTTGTCGAACTTGTAGCCCTTGCGCATGGTGTCGCGCACCAGCGACGACCACGCCGCGTTCTCCATCCCCATCCAGCGGAAGCTTTCCGCCGGCCCCAGCAGCACGTCCTTGAGCGGCCCGGTCTCGGACCGGATCTGCCAGCGGCCGGAGAGCTTCGGTGTGCCGCCGCCTTCGACGCGGGCCTGGAGCGGGGTGGAAGAGGGTTTGGACATGGGCGGTCTCCTGATGATGTGGCGGCAGACTAGCTGATCGCCGGAGGTGTGCAAGACGCCAGCGGCTTGCTAGTATGGGCGGATCAGAATTTGGAGAGTCACGTGTTGCGACGGGTTGCGGTGTTCTGCCTTGCGGCAGCGGTATGGGCGGGCATGCCTCAGGACCTGGCGGCCAAGCCCAAGCCGGCGGCCATGTCGCCCCTGCCGGCGGGCGCCATATCGGCTGCGCCAGCCGGGCACATGCAGTTCGAGCCCGGCATGCTGCTGCAATACAAGCGCATCAGGCTGCCGCCCTTCTACCGGGCCAAGGGCTGGCGCATCCTCTACATGACGCGCGATTTCCGCAAGCGCCCGACGCTCTCGACCGGGCTCGTCATCCTGCCGGACCGGGCACCGCGCGCGCCCATGGACCGGAAGATTGTCGCCTGGGCCCACCCGACGACGGGCATCGCCCGCAAATGCGCGCCGTCTCTCCGCCAGAGCCCAACCAAGGCCATCGACGGTTTGAACCAGCTAGTAGCCGCAGGCCTGGTGGTGACGGCGACGGACTATCCGGGCCTCGGCACTGAAGGCCCCATCGGGTATCTGGTGGGCAAGGGGCAGGCCTATGCCGTGATCGATTCGGTGCGCGCCGCGCGCCAGATCCCGGGCGTCGGCGGAAGCAATTCCTACGCGCTCTGGGGCTATTCACAAGGCGGACACGCCGTGCTCTTCGCCGCCGATGAAGCGGCGTCCTATGCACCGGACCTCAAGCTGCAGGGGGCCGCCGCCGTGGCCCCGCCGACCGATCTCGGCCGCCTGCTGAATGCCACCATCGGCTCGATCGAGGGCCGGGTGCTGGCCTCCATGACGCTGGCATCGTGGAGCCAGAAATATGGCACGCCGCTCAACGCCATCGTCGATTCCAAGGTCCAGCGCGTCATCGACCAGGTGAACAGCTATTGCGTGGACGACCTCGGCGAGAAGATGGACATCCTGGCGGCCCAGAAGCCGCTGCAGCAGAAGTTCCTCAACTTCGATCCGGCATCCAGGCGCCCGTGGAGCGCCATGTTGTTCGAGAATTCACGCTTTTCGCCCACCTCGCGCGTGCCGCTCTATATCGCCCAGGGCACCAGCGACGATCTGGTGAAGGCCAAGGTGACGCTGGACTACGTGCGTGCCGCGTGCCGCCAGGGTGTGGCGGTGAACTACGTGGCGCTGCAGAACAAGGGCCACGGCAGCTCGATCGATGCCGCCGTTCCGGGTGCGGTGAACTGGCTGGCCTCGCGCCTGAATGGTGGCGCGATCAAGAGCAATTGCCGGTAAGGGCAAGATATGGGCCCTACCGGATATATACCCATTGGCTGACGCATCCATGACTATCGACATCGACAACGAGACCACATCCGACGCTGCCGCGATCGCTGCGCTGATCTCCGAGGCGTTCGCGACCGCCCGTGTTGCCTCGGGCACCGAGGCTGAAATCGTCACCCGACTGCGCGCCGACGGCAAATTGCTTCTGTCGTTGGTGGCACGCGACGGCGGCACCATGGTGGGCCACCTTGCCGCCTCTCCCGCCACGATCGGCGGGGAGCGAGGCTGGGCCCTCATCGGTCCGCTCGCCGTTGACCCGGCGCACCAGGGCCGCGGCATCGGCACGGCATTGATGCACGCCGCGCTCAAGCGCCTGGCCGGCATGGGGGAACGCGGCGTCGTGCTGGTGGGTAATCCGGATTACTACCGGCGCTTCGGCTTCACGCCAGATTGTGGTGTGGACCTGCCCGGCGTGCCGCCCGCCAACGTGATGGCGAGGCCGCTGGCGGGCGGGCAGGCGAAGGGACTGTTGGTCTGCCATCCGGCACTGATGCCGCAGGACAACCGCCTTTGACGGCTTCCGGCGGCGGACGTAGACTGGGCCACGGAGAGGTGAATGGCGAACGGTTGGGCAAAGGACGGCGCAGTGAACGAACAGATCGAGGCCTCGATTGCGGAGGAACTCGATCGGTTGCGTGCCCGCAAGGGTCTGACCGGTGAGAGTCTGACCCATTGTGCCGTCTGTGACGAGGAAATCCCGAAGGCGCGCCGCGATGCAATTCCCGGTGTCAAGCTCTGTATCGAGTGCGCTGCCGAGCGCGACTCCCGCCCCCAACTGCGTGGCGGCATCAACCGTCGCGGCTCGAAGGACAGCCAGTTGAAATAGTACGCACCTTGGGTGTGGATGCCGGTGCTCGAACCTGCCTTCCACCTGATGGAACAACCGGTGGATGCCAGCCGGTTGCGGCTGCCGTCCGCCGTCGAGTGGCTGATCAGACGATCAGGAAGTTCTGCGCCGTCAGCAGCATGCCAGCGTTGACATAAGCAAAGCTCACCGCTGCCGCAGCTCCTGTGCCGTCTGAATCATAGGACAGTATGCCGTTCAGACTGTCATAGATGATGCGGTCGCCCGCATCGGCTGCCGCACTTCCGATGACAAACGCGTCGCTCGCCAGCGTCCCGAGGGCGCCCGCTGCGGCGAAGATCTGTATCGACAGCGCGATCGTGTCGTCCGCCGTGTTGAAGTCAGCGATGGTATCGGTGTTCGACGCCGACGACAGCGCCGTATCGAACAGGAAAATATCCCGTCCGAGACCGCCGTTCATCCAGTCGTTGCCGAAGCCGGTGGACAGCTCGTCATTCCCGTCGCCGCCGTCGATGTAGACGACGGCACTTCCCGCCGCCAGACCTGAGGCGGAAATCACATCATCGCCGCCAAGGGCGGCGATGCGCAGGGAATCCGTGGCCTCGCTGGTGTTGATGATGATGGCCGGGCCAAGTCCGGCAACGGTGATCGCCGCAGCATTGCCGGAAATGGTCACGGTGTCGTTCCCGCCGCGGCCTGACATGGAGACCAGATCGGGAACGCCATCGCTGACGCCGGGGGCCGAACTGGCGAGATCAATGGTGACGCGCGTGACGCCGGTCCCCGACAGATCGCCGACCGTGATGCTGTCGCTGCCGCCAAGAGCATGGTATTCGACCCGCTCGACGCCGCTGACCGACAAGCCGACGCTTGCCACATCGCGGAAGAACTGCAGTGCGCCGTTGACGTTGTTCAACGTGATGTTTTCCGACACGTTCGAGCCGTTGATCAGCAGCCGGTCGACGCCATTGCCTCCATGGATGACATCATTGCTGTCGCCGGGATTCCACACGAAGAGATCGTTGCCGTCGCCCATGAAGACGATGTCGTCGCCGGATGCCCCGATGATGGTGTCGGCGTTCACGCTGCCGCCGATGACATCGGCACCCAGACCGCCGTTGAGCGTCAGCCTGGCGGCGGACTTGGCAACGCTTTGGGCATCGATGATATCATCGCCGGCACCGCCGAGGACCTGAAGGCTGTCGCGGGTTTCGGCGTTGTGCAGCGTCACCGCTGCGGTGAGGCCGGCGACGGACAGGCCATCAGGTCCGGAAGCCAGGGTCATGACATCCCGGCTGGCCGTTCCGCTGATGGTGATGACATCGGTCTTGGCGTCGCCGGCCGCGGTGCCCGGTGCGAGCCCCATCTCGATGTCGATCTGACGAAGGGTGGTCCCGGTCAGGTCGCCGATGGTGACATAGTCCCTCGCGTTTCCGAGGGTCAGAGACAGCCGTTCGACACCCGCCGTATCGATTGCGGCTGAATCCTCATTGCGAAGAACGAGGGCACGGGACCCATTGGCAGCAATCGCAAACGTATCGGTGCCGGAACCCGTCACCTGAAGCAGATCCGCGCCTGCCTCGCCTTCGACCGTGTCGTTGCCATCGCCTGCGCGCCACATGATGATGTCGTCGCCGCCACCCCCAAAGATGACGTCTTGGCCCTTGCCGCCGGCCAGCGTATCGCCTGCATTGTCGAAGGATCCGCCGAACAGGGTATCGTCTCCCTTGCTGCCCGTGATCGCGTCGGCACCATTCTGTCCGTCGATCATCAGGGAGATGAGCCCAGCGCGCAGGGTCGCGGCGGAGATCGTGTCGCCGCCATCACCGCCAAAGATCTTGAGAAGATCAGCGGATTCGGCATTGCGAACCAGGGTGCTCGCGGCCAGTCCGTCAACAGAAACGCCCTGGGACATCTTGGCGATGGATATCGTGTCGGCGCCCGCACTTCCAATGACATTGACCGTGTCGATCTGACCGTCGCCGGCACCGCTGCCGACCGTGGCTTCGAGATTGATGTCCGCCAGCCTGACGCCGGTGCCTGTCAGATCGATGACGGAGATCAGATCGGTCCCGCCAAACGCATTGTAACGGACGCGCTCGACCGAGATGACATCAAGGGTGACACTCCCGACATTGCGAAAGAACGAGAGGTGAGAGCCGTTGGCCGTGAGATAGACATTCTCTGAGACGTTGGAGCCGTTGACCTGCAGCGTGTCGTATCCCGCATCTCCATAAATCGCATCGCTGCCATCGCCGGGATTCCAGATGAAGAGATCGGCCCCGCCGCCGAGATGGGCGGTGTCGCTGCCAGTACCTCCGCCGACGATGTCAGCGCCGCCTCCCGCAATGATGAGATCGTCCTCGACTCCTGGTGGCAGGCCGCTGCTGCTGGTCACGCTTGGTGAAAGCAAGGACGGCGTGATGGTCTCGTCGGCATCCGTGCCAGTGAATGTGGCCATGGGGACGGTCTCCGGAGTTAATGACGTGCCAAAGGCGAAGATGGCGGCTTGCGAGGTGAACCAAGTTTATTTGGTTACAGGTTATGTCGCAAGATGATGGCTAAGGGGCTCGGAGAATGCGGTACGGCCATTATGGCCCGCATGGCGTCTTGCATGGGATTGGGGGAATCGCAGACAAAGTTGAACGGTTTACCCTGCAAAGTTGTATTCATCCCAACGTCACACAACTCAAATGATAGGAAATCTGTCTTGAATGTCACTTGCCGGTTTGATGCACTTGGCGTTAATCTCGATGCGCCTGCGCCTTGTGGCCTGCGATTGCGATCAGGCCTTGCTTATCGAGCCATTCAAATACGGGCAGACGGCGCGTGCGTGATCTGAATACTGGCTGACAGGGAGATCAAGTTCATGACCAAGCCGATGGAAAACGATGGCCCGCCCAAGGGGCCGCCTTGGATCCAGCCTGAAATTCAACAGAAGATCGCGTGGCGCGATGGGGACATCGTGATCTCCGTTCCACCCAAGAGCGGCACGACCTGGACGATGAACATCGTCCACCAGTTGCTCTCCGGCGGCACGGCGGATTTCCGCGATATTTATGAGGAGGTGCCGTGGATCGAGTTTATCAGCGAGCCCGGCAAGTCACATCAGGACGTTCTGGACCGCGTGGACGCCATGCCCACCAGCAAGCGCCGCGTCTTCAAGACCCATTCGGCGCCGCCGGACATCCCGTTCATGAAGGGTGGCAGCGGCCGGGATGTAAAATACATCGTGGTCTTCCGCAATCCCGAGGAGGCGCTCGTGTCGTTCGGGCCGTTTCTGGACGCTCACGCCGACGAGTGGTTCGACCTCTGGCAAATGCCGCGCGAGGCGGTCTGCCGGAAGGATTTCCCGTCCTTCTATTCGGAGGTTGTCGACGGACATGGCATGCAAGGTATGTTCTTTGGCTTCCTGGCAAGCTGGTGGCCACTGCGCAATAAAGACAACGTTCTGTTCCTCCACTATTCGGACATGAAGGGCGATCATGAAGGATCGATCAGGACCATCGCAAAGTTCCTTGGCGTCGTGCCGACCGCGGAGCAATGGCCGACGATCCTTGAGTACACGTCCTTTCCCTGGATGAAGGCCCACGAGGAGAAGTTCGAGGCACGGACGGTCAGCACGACACCACTTCTGAAGGTTGGTGCCATGATCCGAAAGGGCCGGTTGGGCGAGGCCAAGGCCGACGGAATGACCGATGCGATTTCCCAGCACTTGCGTGGCATCGGAGGCCAGATTTGCCCGGATGCCGCTGCCGTCGATTGGTACTACAAGGGCGGAAGCCTTTCCTGACGGGGGCAGCGGGCAGGTTATTGCCCGATGCGTTCAAGGTAGCGAAGCAAGACATCGCGTGCGCCGGCGTCCGGCATGTGGTGTCCGGCGAGGAAGCCATCCATTTCGGCAAGGCCACGGATTTCCACCCGCCGCTTGAGCAGGACGAGGGTGAGGATCCGCGAGTGACAAAAGGTGCATCTCTGCTCGATGTACTCGTCTGGCGTGGGCTGGCGGCGCTCCGTCTCCGCAACGGCAGGGCTGGTCCCGAACATGCTTGTGCACAGCCAGAGGAGGATGAGTCCGGCGAGGCGCCAAGGTCTTTCCATTTTCATGAGCAGTCCCTCTCATAGGTGATTTATCACATCTGGCCGCCCTGCGTGAATCGACTGCTGGCTGCCCGGCCGGCATTGACACCTCCGGGAGAAGCACAGTGCGTGCTTGAAAGATGCTGGCGTGTCATATGATAATCGCCATCGAGCCCGTGGACCTTCGAGGCGCCGCCGCCGTCAATATGAAAATATGGATCAATCAATGCGTAGCCTCTTGATGTTCAGCCTGATCTGCTTGACCCCCACCGTGGCCACCGCTGCCGCAGCAAACTGTGCCGCCGAGATCGGCGGATTGCTGAACGGTGGCGCGTGGGATCCCTTCGTTCAGGAAAACCGGCGGGAAACCACGGTGCTGCGCCATGCCGATGGGACGGAAACGCCCATTTCCGATGTGTTGTGGGACGGGCCTTACAAGTCGATCAACTGCACGCCCTACGGCTGCTTCATGGCAATCGGAAATGCCTCGTGGACCGGATCATCCTTTGAAGGGCCCTGGACACGCTCGAACGACACGGGGACAGTTGAACCGGAGGAATTTGTTCGTGCGACGAGAGACCGGCTCGCGGCCTCCATCGCCGAACCGGAGTGCCCGGGTGCAACGGAACTGGATGGCGAACAGGCACTGTTATACCGGTTCTTTTCGAAACCCGAACCGAACGAATATGGGTCGTGGTGGGGCGGCCGCTTTTCGGTCTGGCTGACACAGGATGCGAAGCGTCTCATGCGGATCGAGGTTGCCGATGGCATTGCCAGCTGGGCGCCAGAACCATCGAGGGAAGTGCAGGTGACGACAGTCGTCTACGATGACACGATCCGGATCGAAGAACCCAAATAGCGGCTGGAATCTGGGTGGGAAAACTGGGCGCCCTACGCCGCCTTCCACTTGATCGAACAGCCCATGGACGCAATCTGGTCTTCTGGGCCGCGGCCGGTCTCGGCCACCTGCTTCATCGCCTCGTAGAGATCGCGGCGGGCATTGGGCACGAGGTCCTTGCGCGACGCATCAAGGCGGCCACGGTACTGCAGTTCGAGATCGCTGTTGAAGCCGAAGAAGTCCGGCGTGCAGATCGCGTCATAGGCGCGCGCCACGGCCTGTGATTCATCCTGCAGGTAAGGGAAGGTGAAACCGTGGGTGCGGGCAAACAGCTTCATGTTGTCGAAGCTGTCTTCCGCATAGTGATCTGGATCGTTGGAGCAGATCGCCACCATCGATACGCCGATCGCCTTCAGCTCCGCGGCCTCCCGCACCAGCCGGTCCACGATCGACTTCACATAGGGACAGTGGTTGCAAATGAATACCACCACAGTGCCCTTGGGACCTTTCAGATCAGAGAGGGAGTGGCTCTTGCCATCAACGCCGGGCAGGGTGAAATCCGGGGCCTTCCAGCCGAAATCGCAAATCGGGGGTTGCGCTGCCATGGTCCTCCTCAATAGGCCTGGTCGAAATACTCGTCCGCCGTCATGGTGTAGAATTCCACCGGACCGCTGCGGCCGCCGCCGGCCGGGTAGTCGGGATGCGACTGCAGGTGCTTCATGCCGATGCGCCGCGCAATGCGGGTCGACGCAGTATTGCGGCTCATGACCTTGCACCACACGCGTTCTGCCTTGAGACGCTCGAACGACAGGCCCAGCAGGGCAAGGCCGATCTCGGTGCCAAGACCCATCTGCCACATGGCGGGGTGAACACCCCAGCCGATTTCCAGCGTCTGCGGCCGCTGCTTGATGATGAAGCCGTCGCCCACCGCCTCGACGCTGACCTTTTCCTCGGCGGCGAGATGAAACACGTTGCGGCGCTCGTCGCCCTGGCGCGCCACCGAGCGGGTGACGAAGGCCTTGACTTCGGCCTCGCTGGCCAGCCGCATGGCGATATGCCGCTGATAGGCCTCCTGCGTCATGAAGCCGGTGAACGGCTCGACGTCCCGCATCTCGATTTCGCGGATGACGAGGCTTGGCGTTTCGACGGCAGGCAGCATGGTGAGCGTGGTCATTCCGCGGCCTCCTGCATGGCGGCCGCCGTTCCGATCCAGCCGGAGAGGAAACCGTCGAACCACTGGCCCAGCGCTGCATCATGGACGAGGTTGTCGGCGAGCTGCGTGGCGGGCGGATGGGTGCCCTTCAGCAGGTAGCGCTCTGGCGGGCGCCGGCCGATCCAGCGCTCAAGCGTTTCGCGCGTCGTCTCGGGATGGAACTGCATGCCATAGGCGTGGCGTCCATAGCGGAACGCCTGCTCGGGGAAGGCATCGGTATAGGCGAGGCGGGTGGCGCCTGTGGGCGTATCATACCAGCCATGCCAATGGGATTGCAGCACCTTGAGGCCGCGGCCGAACACGGCTTCGCCCTCGGGCGTCGGCTTGAGGTCATAGTAGCCGTATTCGGCATGTCCCTCGGGATGAAGGTCGACGTCCTCGCCCAGCGCATGGGCCAGAAGCTGGCCGCCGAGACAGATACCGAGAAACGGCAGATCGGCTTTCAGCACCTGTTCGATGAAGTGGAGTTCGTCACGCAGGAAGGCGTGTTCGCTTTTCATCTTCACGTCATGCTTGCCGCCGAACATCACGGCACCTGCCGTGTCGTCTGCGATGGCTGGAATGGCGTCGCCTTCCGCCGGGCAGGCAGCCTCCAAACGATAGCCCTGCCGCTGCAACCAGTCGCAGCAGCGATTCGACGTATCGGCCCGGTCATGGGTGATCACGATGACGGTTTTCACATGCGTTCCCGCTCTACAAGCGTCCCTCTCGGGCTTGAGTCTAGCCCATCGCATCGTAGTGGGAAAGTGCGCGTTAGGATGGCGTAAAGTTGCCTGTGCAAATCATTCCAAATCATGCCACAATCCTGCGCCATGCGGGGCCATTACTGCGTCTTGCCGAGAGGAACCGATCCATGAAACGCGCCGCCTTGTTGCTGGTACCTGCCCTTGCCCTGTGCGTGGCCGCCAGCCCCGCCGAAGCCAAGGGCAAGGCATTCTGCAAGCGCTATGCCGAAAATGTCGCCAACCACCGCGCCAATGGCGGTGACGTGCTGGCGGGAACCGCTGCGGGTGCCGTCACGGGCGCCATCATTGGCCTGGCCATTGACGGCCGGCGCGGTGCGGGCCGTGGTGCCATCATCGGCGGCGTCGGCGGCACCGTCATGGGCGGCATCGGCACCAACGACAAATGGCACAAGGTTTACCGCCGCGCCTATCGCGAGTGCCGCGCCTCTTGAGGCCCAAGACCTGATTGCGCCATAGTGCGTCCCCGGGACAGGGGGGCAGCATGGCGGACATCATCATTCTCGACGGGGACATACGGACGCTTGATCCGTTGCGGCCGCGCGCCCGCGCCATGGCGATCCGCGGCACACGCATCCTTGCGGTCGGCGACGATGCCGACATCCGCACGCTGGGCCACAGCAAAACCCGGATCATCGATGCTGGTGGACGGCTGGTGCTGCCGGGCTTTCAGGACACGCATATCCATCTGCAGGACTCCGGCACCCGCCACGCTTTCGATGTCGACCTGTCGGGGCTCTACACGGTGGCGGAACTGTGCGAGACCGTCGGCCGCTTCGCCGCAATCCATCCCGAACGCGACTGGATCAAGGGACACGGCTGGTATTCCGGTATTTTCACCGACCGCAGCCTGACGCGCGGCGCGCTCGATGCCGTGGTGCCGGACCGCCCGGTGATTCTGTTCGCCTCCGACTACCACAGCGCTGTCATCAACTCGAAGGCCTGCGACCTGATCGGCCTCGATGCCAGTGTGCCGGACCCGCACAACGGATATTTCTCGCGCGATGCCGACGGGGTACCGACCGGCATGCTGAACGAGCAGGCGATGGAATGGGCCCGCCACCGCATGCCGGAAACGACAGACGCCGATTTCGAGGAAGGTGTGCGCTGGGGCCAGGCTCACGCCAACCGCCACGGCTTTACCGGTGTGCTGGACGCATTGGTGACGGACCGCCATCTCCGCGTCTATGGCGCGCTCGACCGGCGCGGCGAGCTGACGGTGCGCGTCGCATCGACGGCACTCGTCGAACCGTCGGACACGGTGGAGGCAGCATTGGCCCGCACCGAGAGTTTCCGCCGCGATTATCATTCAGAGATGCTGAAGGTGCATTCCGCCAAGTTCTTCCTTGATGGCGTGCTGGAGAACCGCACGGCGGCGATGATCGATGGCTACAAGGATGAAGCGGGCGGCAATGCGCCGGTGATGTTCGGCGAGAACCATTTGCGCGAACTGTTCATTGCCTTCGATGCGGCCCGCTTCCAGATCCATTGCCACGTGATCGGCGACAAGGCAGTCCGCGCTGCGCTCGATGGCCTCGAGGCGGCGCGCGACGTCAATGGCGACTGGCCAAGCCTGCATCAGCTGGCCCATGTGCAGCTGGTGCGGCCTGAGGATATTCCGCGCTTTGCGAAACTGGACGTGATGGCCAACATCCAGCCCCTGTGGGCGCGCGCCGAACCATCGGTGACGGAGGTCGCCGTGCCAATGGCGGGCCCGGACCTGGCGCCATGGCACTATCCGTTCCGCTCCATCATCGATGCCGGCGCCAGCGTTGCGCTGTCGAGCGACTGGGGTGTGTCGACGCTCAACCCATTCCCCATCATGCAAACCGCCATCACCCGTCAGCCGCCCGACAAGGGCAGGGACTACCCAGTCTTCCTGCCGGAGCAGCGCATGTCATTGGAAGAGTGCATCAAGGGCTACACCATCAACGCCGCCGCGGCGGCCTGGCGCAGCGCCGATACCGGCTCGATCGAGCCTGGCAAATATGCCGATGTCATCATCCTCGATCGCAATCTCTTCGATATCGACGTCTACGACATCCACAAGACCCAGGTGTTGCTGACGATGGTTGGCGGCAAAGAAGCATGGCGCGATCCGGCGCTGTGACGGATCACGCTATGATAGTCGCAACAAGAATCGGAAGGGCGGAACGGGGGGGTCCTTTCCGCCCTTCCTTGGCCAGTCCTACATGCCGAGCAGCTTCAAAGCAGCCATGAGGTCGGCTACGGACTCGTCATGCTGGCCGGCTTCGTGTTCTGCCTTGCCCTTGTCGTAGAGCTCCATCACCTGGCTCTTGGTGGCGTCATCGACAGTCGTGGTCGTCATCGCATCATCGATCTTCGCCATCAGGCTGGGGCACTGGTGCGCCAAGGCCGGACCGGCCAAAGCGGACGAGAGAAATGCGGCAAGCAAGAGCTTCTTCATGGGGTGTTCCTCCCGGTGACGCGGCAGACAAGCCTGACGCGGGCGCACAGCATGCGCGCCACCCCTATCCTACGGCGATGGGCACGGAAAGGTTCCCTCGGGAACAGCGGAAATAGCAAATTTGATCAGATTGGCCAAAGAATTGCAACCTTAGGTGTCAAGACCCGGAGTGACACCTCAGGAAGTCGAGTACCGGCGGGGCCACCTGTTCTGCCGCCTCCAGCAGGATGGCATGGCGTAACACAGGCAGGATCACCAGTTCGGCATCGGGCAGGGCGTCGGCAATCTGCCGGTTGAGCCGCGGGTTGCAGCCGCCGTCGTTCTCGCCAGTGAGCACCTGGCAGGGCTGCGTGATTTCATGGAGCCACGGTGACATTTCGGTTTCGGCATAGATGTCGAAGACCGAGAGGAAGACATCCGGATCGGTGCCGATCACCTGCTGCATGCGGCGTTCGATCACGTCGGGCCGGCGCTGGGCGAATTCCGGGGTGAACCAGCGATCCTTCAGCGTCTCCAAGACCTGCGGGATGCCCTTGTTGCGCATCGCGGCGACGACGCCCTTCACCTTTGCGCCGTCGTCTTCCGTGCGGAAGGCGGCGGTGGACCACAGGCCGAGCGTCTTCACGTGCTGAGGATATTTCCGCGCATAGGCCGGCCCGATCATGCCGCCCAGTGAATGTCCGGCGAAATGCGCTGTCTCGATGCCAAGCTCGGCCCTGAGCGCCTCCAGATCCTCGACCAGGTCATCGAGCGTGTAGGGCGGCTTGGGCGTGGGCGAAACGCCGTGTCCACGCAGATCATAGCTGATGATGCGGAACTCATCTTTGAGGAACGGCAACAGCCCGGCGAAGGAGGCGCGCGATGCGCCAATGCCGTGAATGAGAAACAGCGGCTCGCCGTCGCCTTCGACGGAAAATGCAGAACGGATGGGCGTGGGCATCGGATTGAACCTCAGTGATGGGGCGCCATGCCGCGTGCAATCATCAGATGATGCATCTGATGGTGCATGCCCTGGGCCAGGATGCCGGTGAAGCCGAGTGCCCTCAGCTTCACCAGTGACTTTTCGTCAGGTGGCGTGATGGTGAGACGCGCACCGGTTGTTGTTTCGGTGGCCTCGTAGGTCCAGCCATCGACGCCATTCATGGTCATCGCATGGGCCAGCACCATGCGCTGGATGGAACTCTTCACCGGGCCCTCACCCGACACATCAAACGTGATGGCGCCATCTTGCTCCGATGCGGTGACGGCGGCGCGCAGCGTGACATTGTCCATGTCGATGAGATGCTGGCGGAGCGCCTCGATGTCGACCTTCGACCAGTCCGTGTGCGGATCATTTTCGAGAATGCCGACGATCTCCTGAATGGCAGCGAAGGCCGATTGCCCGCCTTCCACAGGCATGCCGTTCATCGCCGCCATGTGTTTCGAGTGGTCCATCTCCTGTGCCGCCGCAAGCGGGGCGGCGAGACAAAGAAGAATGGAGATGACGATCTGCTTCACGCCTGCCTCCGGTCCTACTTGTCCGGATAGCGCTCGGCCATCGTCTCGTAGCCGGCGGCCCAATCGGTCTTGTCGACTTCGGTGAAGACCACGTGGAAGGCCTCGGGCTTGCCGCCGCCAGCCCCCTTGATGAAGCCGTCGATCAGCTCCCTGGCGATCTTCTTCTTCTGTTCGGCGTTGCGGCCCTTGAACATTTCGACCCGGATGATGGGCATGTGTTGCGCTTTCCTGTTGTCATGTCGAGCTTAGGCCGCCTTCTTGCGATTCCGGAAGTGCGGCATCACCTCTTCGGCGAAGCGGCTCATCATGTCGAGCGTCATCTGCTCGTCCTGTCCGAAGTTCGAGGTGCTGATGACCTCGTCGATGCCGAGGTCGGAATAGACCGAGAGCCGGTCGATCATCTCGCCGCGTCCGCAGAGCAGCAGGTTGCCGGCCAGTTCCTCGACCGTCTGGGCGCGGGGCAGGGGGCGGATGATGCCCTGGTCGACGATGCCCGGACCGCCGAACACATTGTCGAAGCTCTTGTAATAGGTATGGGCGCGTTCGGCGATGTGCTGGCGCTCGCGTTCGTTGCCGACGAGAAACAGGCCACGCTGCAGGCTGAGCCGCGTATCGAGCGGGCGGCCGGCGGCTGCCTTGCCGCGGGCGAAGGCGTTCACCTGGTCGAGAAGCTGCTGGTGGCTGCCGCCGAGTGGCGTGGTCTGCACGTGATAGCCGGCCTTGGCCGCCGTCTCGATGCCCAGCGGGTTCATCACCGCCACCATGAGCGGGATCGGGTCTTCCGGCCGCGGCATGATGGTGAGTGGCGCGAAGGAATAGCGCGGCGAGTTCCACGACACGTCGGCCCGTGTGAGCAGCGCTTCGAGGATCTTCAGGTCCTCCTCGAAGCGCGGCTTGGTCTGGTCGAAGGGCACACCGATCCGCTCCGTCTCGAAGCCGAAGGCGCCCTTGCCGACGCCGAGCATCAGCCGCCCGTCGCACAGCGCCTGGGCCTGCACCACTTCGCCGGCGAAGACCCGCATGTCGCGCAGCGGGAGCTGGCAGACGGAGGTGACGAGCAGCACATGTTCGGTATGCGCCGCGACCTTCACCGCCATCTGCAACGGCGATGGAATGAGGAGCACGTTGAGAAGGTGATGTTCCGGAATGCCGACACCGCGATAGCCAAGCTTGTCGGCGTGAACCGCCTGGGCCACGACGCTCTTGTAGAGGCGTTTGCCGCCGGTGTTGGGGTCCAGCATGTGGCTGGACAGGAAGTGGATGAAATCCATGGCCCGTTCCCTGTGAGTCCGAAGCCGCGACAGTGACAGAGCCAAATGCAATTGAAAATCGAAATATTTTTGGCATTATGTTCGAAATTTTCGAATGTGCCCATGAATCTCGAAGAACTCCGCACCTTTCTGGAAGTGATCGATGCCGGAAGCCTTGTGACGGCTGCGCGGCGGCTGAACGTGACGCCCTCGACGGTGACGGCGCGCATCAATGGGCTGGAAGGCGAAATCGGCCAGAAGCTTCTCCACCGCAGCAAGTCGGGTGCGGAACTGACCTCGCCCGGCTTCAAGTTCAAGCGCTATGCCGAGGTGATGGTGCAACTGTGGGCGCAGGCCCGTTCCGAAGTGTCGCTGCCCAAGGGGTTCGAAGGCGTCTGCAACGTCGGCCTCGAGTTCGACCTGTGGCAGGGCGTGGGGCAGGACTTTCTCAACCACGTGCGGGCCAACGCGCCGGGCGTGGCGCTGGCCTTCTGGCCCGGCGAGCAGCGCATGATCGATCGCTGGCTGGCGATCGGCCTGGTCGACATCGCCTTTTGCTATGCCCCGCAGGCCGGCGAGAAATTTGCCAGCCGGGTGCTGTTCGACGACAAGCTGGTGCTGGTGTCGGACCGGCGCGAGACGGGGCCGCCGCCGGGGCGCGGCTACGTTTACGTCGATCATGGCGATGACTTCCGGCGCCAGCACGCCCAGGCCTTTCCCGGCGAGGTGACGTCGGCGCTGACCATCGCGTCGTCCGGCTGGGCGCGCGATCACCTTCTGCAACGGGGCGGTTCCGGGTATCTGCCGCTCCGCCATGTGGACGGCGACCTGCGAAACGGTCTTCTTCATGCCGTGAAAAACGCGCCGGTTTTGACCCGGCGCGTCTATGTGGTGGAACATGCCCAGATGGTGAAAGGCTGGGCTTGGTATGACGAAGCGCTGGCGGCCGCCGGCCTCAGTGCTCGGCCAGCTGATCCATCTGCCGATCGATCTGGCGGATCGTCTTGACCTCGGAGGCGATGGCACGCAGTTCATGGTCCAGCGCACGGGACCGGTTCACGGCCATCTCGAGGCGTGACGCCAGCTTGTCGAGACGTGATACATTGCTTTCATGGGGATCGAGATCGTCATCGCCATTGATCAGCCAGGTGACCGCGACGCCAAGAACGCCGGCCAGCGTGATCAAGCGGCTCACACGCGGCGCCTTCTTGCCCGCTTCCCAATCCACGAAGGTCCGTGCCGTCACACCGCAGAGATTTGCTGCCTTCTCGACTGTCCACCCTCTCAACTCGCGGGCTTCTTTCAAACGAAGGTTAAGGCCGGAATCCATTCGCATCCGTTACGTACTCCTGTGTTGTGTGTTTGGAACCGCTATCGAACAACGACTGTTGAACAACGGTATGACAATCTGCCCCTGCAGTCAGAAAAACCGGGCATGTCATGTAGGGAGGCTGTATATAATATGATAAGTCAGATGAGACAACCCTCGAATGCCTTGTGAAGTGATTTCAAGCTGTTGCCGGGCATTTTATGGAGTAAAATTCGAATGAATCAGACATCGTCCGTCAACGGATGAAATAGCAAGAGAGGTTCAGCATCATGTATCGTGACATGCTCATTGTGATCGATGCCGACAAGATCGATGAAGAATTCGTGCGGTATTCCGGCCAGATGGCGGCCAACTTCGACGCCGACCTGATTGCGGTCGTCGGCGCCACCGTGATGCCGACGGTGCTGCCGATCGCCGGCTTCGGCGCCGGCGGCGGAATCCTGATTGATTCGGCCACCACCAACGAAGATCTCGACGAAGCCAAGGCGCGTGCCAACGCCGCCAAGGAAAAAGTCGAATCGTTGCTGGTGGACGTAAACCAGAAGGTGTTGGTACACGCCGTTGCGGGATCGCAAGCGCAGATCGGCGAATTCGCGGTGAAGCTCGGCCGGGCGGTCGATTTGTTCATCTGTTACAACCCGTTCAAGGACGACCCGCTGGCGCCCGACCGCACCATCTTTGAATCCGTGATGCGGCAAGCTGCCTGCGGCGCGCTGATCGTGCCGCGCGGCTACAGTGACATTGGGACCAACAAGCGCGTCATCGTGGCCTGGAACAACAGCTCGGAAGCGGCACGCGCCGTGCGCGTCGCCATGCCCTTCCTGCTGAAGGCCAACCGGGTGACGGTGCTGCTGGTCGATCCCGACCTGCGCCAGCCCGGCGACGACTGGCGGCCCGGTGACGAACTCGTCCAGCACCTCGATCGCTATGGCGTGCAGTCCGATCTGGCGCGCGTCAGCAGCACCGATGTCGGCGTTGCCGCGGCCATCGATGCCGAACTTGAACACAAGGGTGCGCGCCTGGTGGTGATGGGCGGCTACGGCCAGAGCCCGCTGAAGGATTGGGTTCTGGGTTCGGTGGCGCGCGAGTTCCTCGAGACCTCGGACCTGCCGATCATCATGTCGAATTGAGCCGGTTCAGCGCTGCGCCCGGCGTTGGCGAAGCCAGTCGGTGAGCAGGTGGGTGAACAGGGCGAGGAACACGATGGTGCCGCCGATGATGGTGCGAAGCCCTGGCACCTCGCCGTGGATCAGCCACACCCAAACCGGGCCGAGGACCGGCTCCAGCGTTCCCACCAACGCGGCGACGGCGGCCGGGATCAGCCGCGCGCCGGTGGCAAACAGCGCCAGCCCCAGACCGAGATTGATGGCGCCGAAAGCGAAGAGCCAAGCGAAATTGACGGCTGACACCGCGTAGCCCGACGCCAGCAATCCGGACACGGTGGCGGCAATCAGCGTGCCCAGGCAGACGGCCGGCGTCATCCTGATTTGTGAGGCCCGCCGCGTGATGACCGTGGCGATGGAGAACATCACCGCGATCAACAGTGCAAGGCCATCGCCGATGGGCGAGACATCGCCGGTGAAAGACGACGACACCATGATGGCGACGCCGGCAATCACCGCACCGATGGCCAACCATGTCGGGCCGGAGACCCGCTCGCCGAACAGCGCCCAGGCAAGGAGCGCGGCGATCAGGGGAACGCCCGCCTGCATCAGCAGGATGTTGGCGACCGTGGTGTAGGCCAGCGCCACGATGAAGGAGGTGGACGCCGTGGCGAAGCAGACGGCGACGGCCGCACCGGCAAGCCCCATGCCCCGGAACAGCTTCAGCGTGCCCGCCGGTCCATCGCGCAACAGCATGAAGGCGAGGAGAAAGACCGCTGCAAAAATCGAGCGCCAGAACACCACCGTCCAGTTGTCGCTGATGTCGATGAACCGGGCGATGGCGCCGCCGAAACTCCAGATGACGGCCGAACCGGCGACCAGAATGACGCCGAGGCGCATGTGGTCGGTCTGCGGAGCGGGTCTTGCGGCTGGAATCTGGGACATCGGCGCTGGTCCATATCCGCCGCCGTGGCCGCGGACAAGATGATCTTGGCGAATGGCTGACCAGCGCATAGTCTGGTGACATGCAACCCGCGCCGCCGCCTGAACCGCCCCACAGCGATATTGCACTTCGGCAGGAAGACCCCGAGAGCGATACCGCGCGCTGGTGCCTCGCCCAATATTATGGGGAACTCGACCGCCGTTTCGATGGCGGCTTCGACCCCGGCGAAAAGGCCTATGCCGGCGACCCCGCCAGCGACGTGCATTTTGTCGTGGCCTGGCGTGGCGATGCGGCCGTGGGCTGCGGCTCGCTGGTTTGGAAGGACCTGGACGTGGGCGAAATCAAGCGCATGTGGGTGGCGCCCACGGCGCGCGGCATGGGGCTGGCAAAGCGCATCCTCGCCCATCTCGAAGACGCTGCAATCGACGCCGGCCTGGCATCGGTCAGGCTCGATACCAACAAGTCCCTCCCCGAGGCGCACGCACTCTATCGCAGTGCAGGATATGCGGAGATTGAACGCTACAGCGATAACCCCTACGCTCATCATTGGTTTGGGAAGACGCTTTAGGTGTTTGATCCCGGGTCTTGATGTTTCCACCAAAAGTCAGGTTGCTCTAGCAGGAAGGAATTCATTCATGGCGAAACCGGTGGGCGATGTGCGCAAGGTGGCGGTGATTGGCAACGGGCTGATGGGGCAGGGGATTTCGCAAGTGTTTGCGCGTGCCGGAAAGGACGTGACGCTGATCGGGCGCAATCCTGAAAGCCTCGAGCGCGCGCTGGGCGTGATCCGAAAGAATATTGACGCCTTCGTCGAGCGCGGCCTGACAGGAAAGGCTGATGCCGACGCCGCGTGTTCCCGCATATCCGTCAGTACACGGATCGAAGACGCCGGTGGCGCCGGCCACGTGATCGAGGCCGTGCCGGCGGTGCGCGACCTGCAGATCGATATCTTCGGCAAG
>CAZECZ010000066.1:0-22022 GCA_964510815.1 uncultured Aestuariivirga sp. | reverse complement strand
AGTCCTTCTTCCACATCACGCTGCCGCTGATGTGGCCGGTGATCGCGGTGACGCTGCTGATCCGCATGATCTTCGCGGTCAAGACCTATGACCTCGTCTACATCATGACGCGCGGCGGGCCCGGGGTTTCCACCGATCTCGTCAGCTATTTCATCTATCGCACGGCCTTCGTCAGTCTGAACGTCGGCGAGGCATCGGCCATGTCGGTGATCCTGCTGGGTCTCATCCTGGCGCTCACGGCCTGGCTCTATCGCTACATGCGGACACTCACCTGAGGGCTTTCATGGCGTCCATCGTTCTCGACAAGATCTTCAAGACCTATCCCAATGGCTTCTCGGCCGTGCGCGACGTGTCGCTGGAAATCGGCGATGGCGAATTCATGATCCTGCTCGGGCCTTCGGGCTGCGGGAAGTCGACGACATTGCGGATGATTGCCGGGCTCGAAAGCATCAGCGCGGGCGACATTTATATCGGCGGACGGCGGGTCAACGCCGTCGATCCGGCCGAGCGCGACATCGCCATCGTGTTCCAGAACTATGCGCTTTATCCGCACATGACGGTCGCACAGAATCTCGCTTTCGGGCTGAAACTGCGCGGCGTGGCCGCCAGTGAAATCGACAGCCGGTTGAACCGCATCGCCGCCATGCTCGGCATCGAGCCGCTGCTGACCCGCAAGCCGTCGCAACTCTCGGGCGGCCAGCGCCAGCGCGTGGCGCTGGGCCGGGCCCTGGTGCGCGAGCCGCAGGCCTTTCTGCTCGACGAGCCCCTGTCCAATCTCGATGCCAAACTGCGCGCCTCGATGCGCACCGAGCTGGTGAAGCTCCATCACACGCTTGGCACGACGATCGTTCACGTGACCCATGACCAGGTCGAAGCGATGACCATGGGCCAGCGCATCTGCATCATGAAGGATGGCGTGGTCGTGCAGGTCGGCCGGCCGATGGACGTGTATCGCAATCCGGTGGACACGTTCGTTGCTGGATTTCTGGCCAGCCCGCCGATGAATTTGTTGAACGGCCGCCTGGAAAGCAACGGTGGAGGGCTGTCCGTCGTTCTCGGTAGCTTGCGTTTCGACCTGCCGGACAATCTGCGCGATGGATATGCGTCGCATGCCGGCAAGGAGGTCGTCATCGGCTTCCGGCCGGAAGACTTCCACATGACCGCCAATGGTGCCCGCCACACGGCGCCCGTTGGCGTCGTTGCCACCACGACAGAGGTGCTCGGGCCCGAAGTCATCCTGGTGGCCGGGCTTTCAGACACGCCTGGCAGCGAAATCCATGCGCGCATGCCGCGTAATTTCCTGGCCGGACCCGGAACGCCGGTGCCGCTTCACTTCGACGTGTCGCAAATCCAGATCTTCGACCCCGCATCGACAAGAGCCTTGCCGCGGCCCGCACTCACCTGAATGGAGACCATCATGATCAAGACCACATTCGGCTGTACCAAGCCCATCATCGCCATGGTTCACTTTCCGCCGTTGCCGGGCACGCCGCTGTTCGACGTCAAGGGCGGCATGCAGAAGATCATCGACAGCGCGGCCAGCGACATCGAGGCCTTGCAGAAGGGCGGCGTCGACGCCGTGATGTTCGGCAATGAGGGTGATCGTCCCTATCTGCTCAAGGCATCGCCTTCCACATTGACCGCCATGTCGGTGGCGGTGGGCGAGCTGAAGGGCATGATCAAGGTGCCGTTTGGCGTGAACTATCTGTGGGACCCGGTGGCAACCGTCGCGCTGGGCGTAGCGTCCGGTGCGCGTTTCGTGCGCGAGATCTTCACGGGCGTGTATGATTCCGACATGGGACTATGGACACCGGATGCGTTCAATGCCGTCAAGGCCCGCAGCGACGCCCAGCGCCAGGACATGCTGATGATGTACAACATCAACGCGGAGTTCGCTTCACCCACAGGATCGCGGACGATCGCGCAGCGCGCCAAGAGCGCGGTCTTCGCCTCGCTCGCCGACATCGTTCTGGTGTCAGGCCCGGCGACAGGCGAGGCGGTGGAAATGGCAAATCTGAAGGACGCCAAGCAGGCCATTCCGGACACCCCGGTGTTTGCCAATACCGGAGTCAATCTCGATAACGTCGACAAGATCCTGGGCCTTGCAGACGGTGCCATCATCGGCACCCATTTCAAGATCGGCGGAGATACGTGGAAGGCGGTCGACGGTGACCGGGTGAAGCGCTTCATGGACAAGGTCGCAAAGATCCGGTGAGACATGGCGGTCGTTCTCGGCCTTGATATCGGCACCACTTCGACCATTGGCATCCTGATCGAACTGCCGGACCGGATCCGGAGGCTCGCCAGCCGCGCGGTCGAGCTCCGGACACCGCATCCCGGATGGGCCGAGGAAGATGCCATGCAGTGGTGGTCCAATGTGTGCGCCATCACGCGGGACTTGCTGGCGACCAGTGGCGTCGCGCCCCATGATGTTGCGGCGGTTGGCGTGACGGGCATGCTGCCGGCCACCGTGCTGCTCGACGCCGATGACAATCTGCTGCGGCCGAGCATCCAGCAGAGCGATGGGCGCTGTGGTGCCGAAGTCGCGGCGATGCGGCGCGAATGGGACGAGGGGGACTTCATCGCCAAGGCCGGCAATGGCATCAACCAGCAACTGATCGGCGCCAAGCTGCGCTGGATCGAAACCCATGAACCCGATGTCCATGCGCGCATTGCGACGGTGTTCGGTTCCTACGACTTCATCAACTGGAAACTCACCGGCCGGAAAGCCATCGAACAGAACTGGGCGCTGGAAGCGGGGTTCGTGGATATCTCCACCGATGCGCTCGACGACCGGTTGCTGCGCTTCGCCCATGCGCCGCATGGGGCCGTACCGCCGAAGTCACGCTCCCACAGCATTCTGGGCGCGGTGACTGGTGCCGCAGCCGCCGAGACGGGACTGGCTGCGGGAACGCCGGTGGCCGGTGGTGCGGCTGATCTCATCGCATCGGCACTGGCTGCGGGGATCGTGAATGCGGGTGATGTGCTGCTGAAGTTCGGCGGCTCGGTCGATGTGCTGATTGCCACCAGCCATGCCGCACCCGATCCCCGCATGTTCCTCGACTATCACCTTGTGCCGGGTCTTTACATGCCGAACGGCTGCATGGCGACGGGTGGTTCGGGACTGAACTGGTTTGCCCGCACCTTTGCCGGCGCCGAAGCATCCCGCGCGGCCGAGGAGGGACGAAGCGTGCACCAGCATCTGGACGGGATGGCCGATCAGTGCCCGGCCGGATCGGACGGATTGATCATCCTGCCCTATTTCCTCGGCGAGAAGACCCCGATCCACGACCCTGCCGCGCGCGGGGTGTTCGACGGGCTGACCTTCTCCCATACGCTCGGCCACATGTGGAGGGCGCTGCTTGAATCCTACGCCTATGCGCTCCGCCATCACGTGGAGGTGCTGAACGATATGGGTCACCGGACCGAACGCTACATCGTGTCGGACGGTGGTTCGGCGAGCAGGGTGTGGATGCAGATCGTCGCCGACGTTTTGCAGAAGCCCGTGCAGCAGCTCACGGGTCATCCCGGCTCCTGCCTCGGCGCGGCGTGGACGGCCGCCATCGGGGCGGGCCTGACGGCGGATTGGTCGGGTGTTTCACGGTTCGTGCAATACGGGGAACGGATCGAACCGCAATCGCGTCACGCCGCGGTTTACGATGCCGGCTATGCGCGCTACCGCGATCTCTATCTTCGCCTGCGGGATCGCGCGCCAATGGCGGCGCCATGACGCTGCAGGCCGTTGCATGGGATGTCGACGGCACGCTGGTCGACAGCGAACCGTTGCATCACCGCGCCCTGGTGGCCGGATGCCGGCAGTGGGGGATCGACCTCAGCGATCTTCCGGATCAGGCGTTTCGCGGCATTCACATGAAGGACGTGTGGCTGGCGCTCCTGAACCGCTTTCCACGCACGCTGCGCGAGCAGGATTGGCTGGAGGCGATCAACGACCACTACGCCGCCCATCGCGCGGAGCTTCAGGCCATGCCGCAGGCGGTCGAAACCGTGCGGGCGCTGGCCAATCTCGGGGTCGCGCAGGTGTGCGTGTCCAACTCCGCGCGGCGCATCGTCGATGCCAATCTCGATGCCCTCGGGATTGCCGGCTGCATGGCGTTTTCCATCAGCCTGGACGATGTCAGGGAGGGCAAGCCCAGCCCCGAACCCTATCAACAAGCCTGCCGCCGCCTGGCCATGGTGCCATCGAAGGTTCTGGCGGTCGAAGACAGCCTGACGGGCGCAAAATCCGCATGGGCGGCCGGACTCGTTGTCGCCGGGTATGGCCCGGATGACTGGAACCGCTACGAGGTCCGTCACGTGGTGACGGACTTGACGCAGATCATCGACTGCCTTTCTCGGGGCCGCTGAAGCCGTCAGTGCATTTGGACGAATGACCCCGCTGCAATGCCGACACCGGCATCTCGACCTCTCGTCTGTCTTGGATGACCTTGTTGCCGAGGGTTCTTGAACTCACTGGATCAATGTGCATAATATGAACATCATATCCATTATGTGGATAAATGGGGAGGCGCATGGGACTTCGCATTGCAATCGACACAGGTGGAACATTCACCGACATCGTCGCCATCGATGACGCATCGGGCGAGATTGCCGCCGTGAAGACACCGTCAACGCCGCATGACCCGAGCGTGGGCCTGTTGACGGGAGTCGAAAAGGTCCTAAGCGTCATGGGCCGCAGGACCGAAGAGGTGAGCATGCTGCTCCACGGCTCGACGGTCGCCACCAATGCGGTGCTGGAACACAAGTTCGATGGTCTCGGACTCATCGTCACGCAGGGCTTCCGGCATATGATCGAAATCGCCCGGCAATCGGTGCCGGACGGCTATGGCAATTCGTTCTTCTGGGTGAAGCCGCCGCGCCTTGTACCGCTGCATCTGGTGCGCGAGGTGCCGGGGCGGATGAAGTTCGACGGAACGGAACTGGAGCCGATCGACGAGAAGGCGACGCTCAAGGCGGTGAAGGAACTCGTGGATGATGGCGTCAAGTGCATTGGGGTGTGCCTGCTTCACGCCTATGCCAACGGCGCGCATGAGCGGCAGCTTGGCGACCTGATCAGCAAGCACTTTCCCGACGTCTTCGTCTCGCTGTCCTCCGTGGTACTGCCCGAGTACCGCGAATATGAGCGCGCCATGACGACGCTTGTCGACGTGCTGGTGAAACCCTACTGCAGGACCTACCTGCAGAATGCGGCCGACAAGATCCGGGAGAAATCGGGACCCATTCCTTTCCTGATCATGCAATCCAACGGCGGTGTGGTGAAGCACTCGACGGCGGGCGAGCGGCCGGTGACCATGCTTCTGTCGGGGCCTGCAGCAGGGCTTCTGGGCTCGATCCAGATGGCGCAGCTGGCGGGCTTCAAGGACATTCTCACCATCGACGTCGGAGGGACGTCGACCGACGTCGCCATCATCGAAAATTACAAGCCCATGTATACGTCGGCGTCGCAGGTCGAGGGCTATCCGGTGAAGACGCCGATGCTCGACATCGTGACCGTCGGCTCGGGCGGTGGCTCGATTGCCTGGACAGACCCTTACGGCTCGCTGAAGGTTGGACCCCAGAGTGCCGGTGCTGATCCGGGACCGATCTGCTACCGCAAGGGCGGAAAAAATCCGACCGTGACGGATGCCGCCATCGTGCTGGGACGGCTGCCGGCCAGCCTGATCGGCGGTGAAATCCAGCTCGACCTTGCCGCGGCGCGGGCGGCTTACGAGGAATTGGGCCGCCAGTTCAACATTCCGGCCGAAGAGGTTGCCGCGGGAACGCTCGAGATTGCCGCCGTCAACCAGGTCTTTGGCATCCGCCAGGTGACGACGACCCGTGGCCGCGAGCCCGGCAATTATGCGATGGTGGCGTTCGGCGGGGCGGGTGGTTTGTTCGCGACGGAGGTCGCCGATTTCCTCGGTATACGGACGATCGTGTCGCCGCCCAATCCCGGAAATCTCTGCGCCTTTGGTCTGCATGTGTCGGACGTGCGCCGCGATTACATCAGAACCATCGTGCGCCAGCAGTCGAAGGCCAATAGCGACGAGATCATTGCGGTGTGGGAAGAACTCGCCCGCACCGGCGTCGACGACATCCGCGCGGAAGGGATTCCGGAGGACAAGATCGCGGTGAACCTGGTGGCCGACGTGCGCTACTTCGGCGAGGGCCACGAGGTGCAGGTCGATATTCCAGCCAACCTGCAGGGTTCCGATGCCGTCGCTTACATGTGGAAGCAGTTCCACAGCGTGCACGACCAGACCTTCGGTTTCAACTATGAAGGCGAGCAGGATGTGGAGCTGGTGAATCTCCGCGTCCAGGCGGTGGGCACGCAGCATCGCCCGTCGCTCAAGCCGGAGACGGCAGCGAAGCCGAAGGCCGAGCCATTCGGTGCGCGGCGGGTCTATTGGCGCGCCACCGGCTGGGTGAGTTGTCCGCTCTATGATCGCACCCAGCTGGCGGCAGGGCAGCGGATCGAAGGGCCGGCGATCGTCGAGGAATATGGTTCCACCGTCGTGGTTCCGTTCTCGTGGTCGGTCTCACCCGATGCCTATGGCAATCTCATCCTTGAAAAGTCGGCCTGAGGAGAACGCCCATGCTCGACAAGCCTGCCATCACCAAGCTCGGCCCCATCGAACTCGAAGTGATCCACGGCACGATCCGCGCCGCAGAGCTTGAAATCGAAGCGGCGGTGGAGCGCACGGCGCGCTCGCCGATGATCCGCGACCAGCACGATTATCGCGTGGCACTGTTCGACGGCAAGGGGCGGAAGCTCACGGGCCGGTCGTATTCCGCCATCGTCGAGCCGGTGTTCCAGTATTTCGGCGAGCACGACATCTTCCCCGGCGACGTGTTCTTCTGGAACGACCCCTATAATTCCTGCGGCGCTATTGGCCATGTGCCAGATCTTTGCACCACCGTGCCGATCTTTCATGGCGAGCGGCTGATCGGCTTCAGCCAGGTGTTCGGCCATCACGACGATGTCGGCGGCATGGTGCCGGGAAGCTTGCCGGTGCATGCCACCGACAGCTGGATGGAGGGTGTGCTCATTCCGCCGATCAAGCTCTACGAAAGAGGGCAACTCAACAAGGCGGCCTTCCGCATCATCACGCGGAACTCCAGGCTTTCGGACCATCTGGCCGGCGATCTCGATGCCGAGATCGGTGCCGCACGGCTCGGGTCTCGCCGGATCGTGGCGCTGGCCGACCGCTATGGCGTCGATACGCTGGAGGCGGCCTTCGACCAGATTCTCAAGAATACGGCGGAGATCTTCCGGCGCGAGATCCTGCCGAAGATCAAGGACGGTGAGTATCACTTCGAGGACTATATCGAGGCCGATGGCGTGGACGCGCCGCGTCTTCATGCGCTGCGCCTCAAGATGACCAAGACGCCGGAGAAGATCATTCTCGATTTCAACGGCACGGACCCGGAAGCGAAGGGCCCGATCAACTGGGCGCTGGATGAGGCGGAGGGGCGCTATTTCCGCAAGTGGCTGGCGCCCTGCATGCGCTCTCTCGCAAGCTCGCCGGAGCGGGCCGCGGAGATCGACTCGAACGAGGGCGTGCTCGATGTGATCGACGTGATCTTTCCCGAGAAAGGGACGCTGATCACGCCGCACCAGGGCAAGCCGACGGGCATGCGCTTTTTCCTGATGCTGCGTTCGCTGGGGGTTTTCGCTGCTTGTCTGTCGAAGGCGACGGGCGGCAAGATGCCAGGCGATCACGAAACGATCCGCATCTGGGGGCTGACCGGCGGGCGCACGCAAGAAGACTTCTATCTCTTCCGCGAGGTGCTGGGCGGCGGCAGTCCGGGCCGTCCGTGGGCGGACGGATCGGATGTCGTGCACATCGTTCCCAATTCCAAGAACCTGCCGGCGGAGTTCTCCGAGACCCGCTATCCGATCATGGTGGAACAACTGGCGCTGCGCGAGGATTCCGGCGGGGCCGGCCTGCGCCGCGGCGGCCTGGGCTACGACAAGAAGATCAAGGCACTCGGCGAGTGCCGGCTGATCTCCAATGCCGACCGGTCTCTGCTCGGGTGCTATGGCGTCAATGGCGGCAAGGCCGGCATGAATTATTCGGTGTCCGTCATCGACCCGTCCGGCAAGGAGACGGTCTATCCGGGCATGACCGATACGGTGATCGTGAAGCCCGGCTCCAGCGTGCGCATCGTGACGACGGGTGGCGGCGGCTGGGGTGATCCGCTGAAGCGTGAAGTGGAGCGCGTGGTCTATGACGTGCAATGCGGCCTGGTGTCGAAGAAGCAGGCCAAGGCACTATATGGAGTGGTGTTGAACAAGGTGGGCCGCAAGTTCGCGGCGGACGTGAAGGCCACGAAGGCGCTGCGCCAGCAGATGGCGAAGGCGCGCGGCAAGCCGCCGATGTTTGATCGTGGCCCTTACTTCGAGAAGCTCAAGAAGAAAGGGGCGGTGAAGCATCCGCCGGGCTGGAGCGATCCGGATCATGGCTGGCACGCACAGCCTGTCCCGTCGATGTGAGCGCCGATGAAGATCAGCCAGCCGTTCACTGTCAGCAAGCCGCTGCCCGTTGTCTGGGCGTTGTTCGAGGACATTCCGGTGGTGGCGCGCTGCATGCCGGGTGCGGAGTTGACCGAAGACAAGGGCGATGGCGTCTATGGCGGCCGGCTGGGGATCAAGCTCGGGCCGTTCAGCGCCCATTTCGACGGCGAGGCGACGGTTACGCGAAACGAGGCGGATCACTCGGGCCATGTCGAAGGCCGGGGAATCGACAGGCGCGGCGGCAGCCGGTCGCGGCTCTCCATGGATTATCATCTTGTCGAGGTCGAGGAGGGCACGCGCGTGACCATCGACGCGGAGTTGCAGCTCTCGGGCCCCATTGCGCAGTTCGGCCGAACCAGCATCGTCAATGAAACGGCGGCGATCCTGATCGGGCAGTTCGTCAAGAACGTCGAAGCGAAGTTCGCCGCCATCGAAGCCGGCGATGACGTTGACGAAGGCGAGGGCGCATCAAATTCACAGGGCATCAGCGCGGGCAGCGTGGCGTGGAAACTGATGAAGTCCAAGCTGCTCGGCCGCAGTAAGGACTAAAACCCTATTTGCGCAATTTTCGCCGCACCGCACTTGCCGCGGTGACCTCGCCGGCGTTGGCATAGGCCTCGTGGTTTCGGTCGATGGCGTCGAGGTCATAGAGGTAATTGACCATGATGCCATGTGACTGACGCATGCCCTTTGCCGATGGATCGCCACAGAAGTTGATGCGTTCCAATGCTGCGCCATTGTTGAGATGAAAGCGTGCCACGGGATCGGCAGGCTTGCCGTTCGGTGCCTTGGCTTCGATCAGGTAGATGGCGGCAGCCTGTTCCAGTGATGGCTGAATGGCGGTCTGCGTGTCGGGCTGCAGATGCCAATCCGGCTTGCTCAAGAGTTCGAACAATTGAGGCGGAATGCGATCGCCGCCGGCGTCCTGCTGTGTTGCGAGCCACGTGGCAAAACCCGGCACCGGCGACAGAGTGACGAAGGTCTTGAGCCCCGGCAGATCGCGCAAAAGTTCCTCGACCACCTGCTTGATGAGCAGGTTGCCGAAAGAAACCCCGCGCAGGCCGTTCTGGGTGTTGGAGATCGAATAGAAGACGGCGGTGTCTGCCTCCGCCTCGCCGATGGGTTGACGGTCTTCTGCGATGAGGCGGGCGATGTCGGATGGCATGCCGCGCGTCAATGCGACCTCGACGAAGACGAGCGGCTCGTCCGGCATGCGCGGGTGGAAAAAGGCGAAGCAGCGCCGGTCCGCGGGCTTGAGGCGGCCCTTCAGATCGTTCCAGTCACGGATCTCGTGCACCGCTTCGTAGCGGATGATCTTTTCCAGAATGTCGGCTGGCGTGGACCACTCGATCCGCCTCAGGAGGAGGAAGCCGCGATTGAACCACGAGGCGAAGAGGTGCTCGAAATCGGCATCGACGGGTGCGAGTTCCGGCGCCGTCTTGAGCTCTGCGAGCAATGCCTCCCGCATTCGCACCAAGGTCGTGGTGCCGCCGGGCGCCATGTTCATGCGGCGGAACAATTCCTGGCGGCGCGGCTCGGCCGCCTGATGGAGGCGGCCCGCGTTGCCGGGGGTTGGTACGTCGAGCCAGGCCGCGACCGCATCCTTGAGAGCCTGCTGGTCCGGACCCAGTTCGCGCGCGAGCATGAGAAACCACTCGAGGCGTCCGCTTTCGCTCATGGCGTTCCAGCGGTCGAGGAGTACCCGCGCCAGGGCCACGCCCGAGGCTTCGCCGTGGGTCGACAGCAGGGCATCGACCAGAGACCGGGTAGGCAAGGCCGACCGGTCGTCATTGGCGAGCCCGAGAAGCTTGCGGCTGCGATGGGCGACCGCCTGAAGCAGTTCTGAGAGAATATCGCGCTGGCGCTCTGGCATGTTGCCTCGTCGCAGTGGTGGGGTGGAGGTTCTTGCGCCCGAACCGGGTTCGTGTTCAATTATGGGATACCATATCCGTATATTGGCTATTGAGGCAATGCCGCCACGCGGGCAACGAGGAGGGACTACCATGGAATGCCGCATGTCTTACATGACCCAGATGGAGGTGGCAGATGCGATCGGCGAAAAGAAGGCGGTGATCATTCCCACCGGCGCCACCGAGGCGCACGGGCCCCACATGCCGACCGATACCGACACCCACCAGGTCGAACACATCGCATGGCTTCTGGCCCAGCGCATCAATGCGCTGGTGGCCCCGCCGCTGGCTTATGGCATCTCCAAGACCTTCGAGTTCTTCCCCGGCACGATCTCGTTGAGCATTCCGACCTATCAGCTGATGCTGTTCGAGATCGGATCGGCGCTGGTCAAGCAGGGCTTCGAACATCTGATCATCCTGAACGGCAACCGGCCGAACGGCACCGCCAATGATGCCGTGGCCCGTCATCTGGTCGATGAACTCGATACGGCACATACGTTCAAGGTCTCCGCCGTGAGCTATTGGGAGCCGGGGGCGGAAAAGGTCCATGCCATGCGGAAATCGGTGATCGGCGGGATGGGACACGGTTGCGAGTTCGAGACCGGCTTCCAGTTGGCCACGCGCCCGCAGCTGGTGAAGATGGACCGGCTCAAGGGGGCCAAATACGGACCCGTGGGATGGGATCTTGTGGGGCCAACCAATCCGACCCGCACCTACATGAAGCGTCCGCGCCCGCAAGCCGGCCATGCCGCGATCTTCGGAGACCCGACAGTTGCCACAGCGGAGGGCGGCAAGGCCTATATCGAAACCGTGGTCGATGCGTTGGTGGAGACCTTCACCAACCTCCAAGGCTCCTACGAGGAACGCAAGGCGTAGAAAATCAGCTCTGCCCCGGTCTCCAGCCGAGATCGAAGGAGATGGAGTGCGCCGTGTGGACGATGCGGTCCTGCAGTTCTTCCATCCGCTTTTCATTCTTCAGGAGTGACTTGCGGAACACGAAGCAGAGGCTTGCCACCACCTGGCCCGTTCCGTCGCGGATCGGGGCGGCAAGCGAGCCGGTGAAGGGCTGCACATCCCCGACCGTGAAGGCGAGCTCCTTCTTGCGAATGCCGTCGAGCATGGTGCGCAACGTGTCCGGATCAGTGACGGTTTCGTTGGTCAGCTTTTCCAACGGGCGTGCGAGATAGGCATCGATGAAGCCGGGTGTCTCGAACGCCAGCAGGATCTGGCCCTTCGAACCGCAGTGGAGCGGAAAGTGAAAGCCGAAATGGGCCTTGGTGATATCCTCAGCAAGGCGTTGAGCGGAATAGATGGCGACGGCCTGGTTGCCGATCCGTTCGCAGATCTGAACCGCGATGCCCTCGATGTCCTGTGACTGGCTGAGGTAGGAGAGCGAGGTGTTGAGGACACGGTGATTGGCCAGATAGGCAGAGCCGATGTGCCACAGCTTCGGGCCAATCTCGAAACGGTTGGTTTCCGGGTCCTTGCGCAGGAACTGGGCCTTTTCCAGCTGGGTCATGGTGCGGTGAACAGTTGCCCATGGAAGTCCCAAGACCTTTGTCACATCCACCACGCGGCTGGGCTGCGACGCGATATATTCGAGCACGGCGAACGAGCGATCCATGCCGCGCAATGATTCGGCACTCTCATCGGTGTCCTGCTGCCGCTCTTGTCTGGCTTTTGGTTTCGGTGCCATGCTGCTCCCAATGGTTCGGATCACGCGGCACCAAGACTCTTCCGGTCTTCTTGCCGTTTCGGAATGACATTCATATGCGACAAGTCATATCCAGTAAATGGATACGGGTTCAAGCAGGAAGGGCGCTGCGATGATGGTGCGCTGGCGCCGCTTCGAGCCGCTGCTGCTGCTGTTTGCGGCGGGTGGCTTCGTCGGCCTGATCTTTCCGATGGCCAAGCTCGCGGGCCAACGGGGTCTTTCGCCGCTGACCTATACGGGCCTGTCGGCTGCTGGCGCGGCGATCGTCCTCTGGGGTATCGCGCGGGTCACCGGCCAAGCCAGTCCGATCCGGCGCGGGGAACCGCGTTATGCCTTGATTGCCGGCCAGTTCACCTTTGCCATCCCGTTCGGAACGCTGGTGGCGATCATTCCGCTGGCCGGGTCCGGCGTGCCGGCGATCCTGCAATCGCTGGCGCCGCTCATCACGCTGGGGATCGTCTACGCCATCGGCTTCGAACGACCGAGTCTGTGGCGCAGCATCGGGCTGGCCATCGGCTTTGCGGGCGTGCTGCTCATCCTGTTTTCGCGCGGTGCGGGAACGGATGCCGAGTCCGGCCGGGCCGTGTGGTACCTTGTGGCACTGATCACGCCGCTGTCGCTTGCCGTGGGCAATGTCTACCGCTCGACTGCGTGGCCCGAGGGCAGCACGGCGCTGCCGTTGGCGACACTCACACTGGCCGCCGCCGCGCCGGGATTGCTGATCCTCGCGGTGCTTTTTGCGATGACCGGCATCACCGAGAATGCAGTCCGCGGACTTGGTGAGGGATGGCCACTGATTCTTCTGCAAAGCCTGTTCACCGGGATCGGTTATGCCTTCTTCTTCCGGCTGCAACAGGTGGGCGGCCCGGTCTATCTCAGCCAGATCAGCTATGTGAATACAGGCGTCGGTCTCATCTTTGCGGTGGCTGCCTTCGGCGAGAGGCTGCCATTGACCGTGTGGGCCGCCGTCGCCGCAATCTTTGCGGGCATCGCCCTCGTCACGCTGACGAAGAAGCCTGAAAACTAGGCATTCCCGGGCGCGGCCCTCTGTGTATATTGACAGTCGCGCAAAATGATCTGTATCATCATACGAAATACGATATCCATATTATGGATATGGTTTTTCGGGATCGGGTCCATCGGTTACGGAGAATTGGCCGTGAAACACTGGCACGTAATCATACCGCAGGCAGGCGGTGCCGACGGACCCGCAGCGTGCGGGATGGCCAGATGAAACCTGCACTGTTCGACTATCACGCGCCACAGACACTGGACGATGCCGTTGCGCTGCTCGCAGATATCGATGGCGCCATGATCCTTGCGGGCGGGCAGAGCCTGGTGCCGGGGATGAACATGCGGCTGGCAAATCCGGCGGCGCTGATCGACATCCAGCACGTTCCCGGATTGACGGGCGTCGACATCGCTGACGGCGTCATCCGCGTGGGCGCGATGGTGCGCCATCGGGCGCTTGAACTCGATGCCGAAGTCCAGAAGGTGCAGCCGCTCATTCGCGAGGTCATGGCCCATGTGGCCCATGTGCCGATCCGCAATCGCGGCACGGTGGTGGGCAGTCTTTGCCATGCCGACGCGGCTGCCGAAATGCCGCTGGTCCTGCTCCTGACCGGTGGCAGCGTTGTGGCGCAATCCAAGAGCGGAACCCGTATTATTCCGTCGGCGGAGTTTTTCGAGTTTCACATGACGACCAGCCGCAAGCCGGACGAGATGATTGTCGAGGCGCGGTTTCCCGTGCTTCCGGATGGTGCAGGTTCCGCCTTCGAAGAGTTCACGCGGCGCCATGGCGATTATGCCATCGCGGCGGTGGGCGCGATCGTGCAGAAGACTGGTGATGGCAGCCTCAGCGATGTGTCGCTGGCGGCCTGCGGTGTCACATCACGCCCGGTGCGGCTCGAGGCGGCGGAGGCCGTCCTCAAGGGAACACGTCTTGAAGCAGAGGCGCTGGACAAGGCTGCGCAAGCGGCGGCAGCTGCCGTGACCGCCGGCGACGACATGCATGCGACGGCTGCCTATCGCAAACATCTGGCGGGTGTATTGCTGAAGCGCGCCGTGCAAAGAGCCGCGGCGCGGGCGTCATAGGAGCAGCTTGATGAACACGACGTCTCTCGATCTCCTGCCCGTCAGCAGTTCCGACCCGAAGGCCAATGTGACCCTGACGGTCAACGGGATCAAGGTCACGCGCGCCGTCAGCGTGCGCATGCTGCTTTCGGATTTCCTGCGCCACGAACTGGGACTCAAGGGCACGCATGTCGGTTGCGAACATGGCGTGTGCGGTGCCTGCACGGTGCTCATCGATGGCAAGTCGGCGCGCTCGTGCCTGACCTTCGCGGTGCAGGCATCAGGTGCGGAGATCCGCACCGTGGAGTCGCTTGCTGAAAGGTCAGGGGCATTGCATCCCCTGCAGCAGGCGTTCCAGGACTGCCACGGGCTGCAGTGCGGTTATTGCACGCCAGGCATGATGATGAACATCATGTCCCACTTCGAGTCCGACGAAACGCTTGACCTCAGCGATGACGGCATTCGGGAGATGCTCTCCGGCAATCTCTGCCGCTGTACCGGATACCACAATATTATCCTGGCGGTGCGGCGCGCTGCAGCGTTGATGGGCAAGGCCTGAGAGGCGGGGAGATCACATGGCGACACGCGCATTCGGGGCCAGGGTTCAACGGAACGTCGACCCGCAGCTGTTGAAGGGGCAGGGTGCGTTCGTGGACGACATCCCGCTGGCCGGTGCGCTCCACGTTGCCTTTGTGCGCAGTCCCTTCGCGCGGGCGAAGATCAATTCCATCGATGTCTCCGCGGCGCGTGCCCATCCGGGCGTGGCGGCCGTCTACACAGCTGATGACATCGGCGCGCTCGACCGCGAGATGCCGCTGCTCATTCCGCACCCATCGATGACGGATGCGCGCACCCAGCGGCCGCTGGCGAAGGGCGACGTCTATTATGTCGGGCAGACCGTTGCGATGGTCGTTGCCGTCGACCGCTACACGGCGGAAGATGCCGCACTGCTCGTGGACATCGACTATGAGCCGCTCGACGTCGAGATCGAGCTCGAGAAGGCGGTGCTGGATGGCGCGCCGCTGGTGCATGCCACCCACCCCAACAACATCGCCGCGCATTTCGTTCAGGTCTCTGGCGATCCCGACAATGCGGTCAAGGGTGCGGAGCATGTGACGAAAATCCGCGTGCAGGTCGACCGCTCGACGGCGGCGCCGATGGAGTGCCGCGCCGTCGCGGCGGCCTTCGACGCGGTGTCGGGCGAACTCACCGTGTGGGACGGCACGCAGGCGCCGATCTCGGTCCGCGGCGGGCTTGCCTCGATCCTGCAGCTTGACGAAGACAAGGTGCGGGTCATTGCACCGCATGTGGGCGGTGGCTTCGGCCAGAAGGTGCTGCTGTTCTATCCCGACGAGCTGCTGGTTCCCATGGCGGCCAAGCAGCTTGGCCGGCCTGTCAAATTCATCGAGGACCGGCGCGAGAACTTCGTCGGCTCGACCCAGGAACGCACCCAGATTCACCAGATCGAGCTCTATGCCAAGAAGACCGGCGAAGTGGTGGCGCTGCGCGACAGCTTTCTGCACGATACCGGCGCCTTCATTCCCTATGGCATTGCCATCGCCCAGGTGGCGTCGACCTCGATCGCCGGGCCCTATCAAATCCCCAACATCTGGGTGGAGTTCAAGGCCGTATATACGCCCACCGTGCCGGTGACGCCCTATCGCGGATGCGGCCGGCCACAATCGTGCTTCGCCATCGAACGGGCGATGGACCAGCTGGCCGATGATCTGGGCCTCGACCGCTTCGAGATCCGCCGCCGCAACCTGATCCGCGAAGACCAGTTCCCCTATCCGCGCACCGGACTTCTGTTCGCCGATGGCCTTCGGGTAAATCTCGACAGCGGCCAGTATCACAAGGCGCTTGCCATGGTCGAAGAGGCGCTCGATACCAAGTCCTTCGCCGAAGAGCAGGCCAAGGCCAGGAAGAATGGCCGCTATCTGGGGCTGGGGCTGGCCTTCTATGTCGAAGGCACGGGCCTTGGTCCCTATGAGGGCGGGCACATCAAGATTCATCCGATCACCGGCAAGGTCTATGTCAACACAGGCCTCGCGTCACAGGGGCAGGGGCACGATACGGTCTTTGCCCAGATCGTGGCCGATCAGCTCGGCGTTGCGGTGGACGACGTGATCCTGGTCGAAGGAGATACCAAAGCCTTCGATTGGGGTGTGGCGACATTTGCCAGCCGGGCGGCCGTGGTGTCCGGCAATGCCATTCACAAAACGGCGCTCATCGTCCGCAAGAAGACGCTGGAGGCGGCCGCCAACATGCTGGAAGCGCAGGTGGATGACGTTGAACTGCGTGACGGTGCTGCCTGGATCAAGGGCACCGACCGCAAGGTGCCGTTGGCGGCGATCGCCACCGCCACCAATCCGCTGCGCTATGCCTTCAACGAGGCGGCACAGGCCGCCACCCAGTTTGCGCCGGCCTCGAAGCACGACGGCCCGCCGCTGGCGGAGGGCCAGCATCCGGGTCTCGAAGCGACAGACTATTACAGTCCGCCTTGCGCCACGTGGGCCTATGGTGTGCATGGGGCGATCGTCGAGGTCGACCCCGAGCTCTGCCAGGTCAAGGCCCGGAAATACGTCTGCATCCACGATTGCGGCAACATGATCAATCCGATGATCGTCGAAGGCCAGGTGATGGGCGGTATCGCGCAAGGCTTCGGCGGGGCACTCTACGAGCGCATCGAATACGACACCGACGGCAATCCCATGAATGCCAATTTCGTCGACTTCCTGGTGCCCTACGCCACCGAGGTGCCGAATATCGAGATCATTCATCTCGAGACGCCATCGCCGCTCAATCCATTGGGCGTGAAGGGCGTGGGCGAAGCGGGCTGCATCGCGGTTGGACCGGTGATCGCCTCCGGGATCGAGGATGCATTGCAGCCGTTGAAGGCGGGCAAGTTCCACCATGTGCCGATCACACCCAGCATGATCTTCGCTGCGGTGACGGGCACGTGACGACCGAACAGCGCCGCGGGAGAACGGCGCGGCATGAAGACGGCGACAAAAAGGATAACCGGCGCCAGATGCCGGGAAGATGGGAAGCAAACGGAACGGAAAGGGTCAGACGATGAAGAAAAGGCTGTTGGGACTATTTGCAGCGGGAGCCATGGCCGTGGGCCTGATGACGCTTCCCGCTTCCGCCTTCAAGCTCGAGGGCGAACCGAAGGTCGCCATGATCATCTTCTCGCAGAAGAATGATGGCGGGTGGTCGCAGGCGCTGGATGAGGCGCGCCAGCGCCTCGAGGCGTCGATGGGCATCAAGATCCCCGTGGTGGAAAATGTTCCTGAGAACGCGACCGCCATTCGCCCGGCGGTGGAGTTGTTCATCCAGCGCGGGTTCAACGTCATCATCGGCTCGGCCTTCGGCTATTCCGACACGTTCAAGGAGCTGTCGGAAAAATATCCGAATGTCGCCTTCCTCAATCCGGCCGGCATCACCAATGGCCCCAATCTCGAATCGTTCTATGGCCGTACCTATGAGAGCCAGTATCTCTGCGGCATGGCGGCGGCCGGCGCCTCCAAGACCGGCAAACTTGGTTTCGTGGCGGCCAATCCGTTCGGTCTCGTCAACTGGACGGTGAATGCCTACGCGCTGGGCGCACAGCAGATCAATCCCGATGCGACGGTGACCGTCGTCTATACCGGCGCCTGGAATGACCCGGTGAAGGAGCGCGCCGCTGCCGAGGCCCTGATCGAACAGGGTGCGGATGTCATCGGCCAGCATGTCGACACGCCGACCCCGCAGGTGGTGGCGCAGGAGAAGGGCGTTTACGGCACCGGCCACCATCGCGATCTTTCCGAGTTTGCACCGAAGGCCACGCAGTGTTCGTCCGTCTGGGTGTGGGACAAGTTCCTCGAGCCCGAAATCAAGAAGATCGCATCGGGCGAGTGGAATCCCGGACCCTATGGCGCCTTCCTGTCCATCAAGGAAGGCGGCACGGATATTACCTGCTGCGGCGATGCCGTGCCCAAGGATGTCGCCGACAAGGTGTGGGCGGCACGCGAGGAGATCATCAACGGCAAACACGTCTTCGCCGGGCCGCTGTCCGATCGAGAAGGCAAGGAACGTGTTGCGGCTGGTGCCGCTCTCGACGACGGTGCCTTGTGGCAAATGGACTGGTTCGTGAAGGGTGTGATCAGCCAGCAGTGAGTGTGCGGGGGTCATGGCGGCCGCAGGTGCTGGCCCCTGTGACCCCTCGCAATTTTGAGACAGGCTGATGACAGCGGCGCTAGAGCTCAGAGGCATTTCCAAGTCCTTTGACGGATTTCCCGCCATTTCCGGTGCGGACTTCGCGGTGCAGCCAGGCGAGGTGCATGCGCTTCTGGGCGAGAATGGTGCCGGCAAGTCATCCTTGATGAATGTGGCGGCTGGCCTCTATGCCCCGGATGAGGGGCGGATGTTCGTGGACGGCCGCGAAGTGCGCCCCGACGGACCACTGGGCGCGCGGCGTCTTGGCATCGGCATGGTGCACCAGCACTACAAGCTGGTGAAGGCATTCAATGCCGTCGAGAACGTGCTGCTGACGGTCCAGGACGGCGGCTATCGCGACTTGTCGCGCAGTATCGCCGGGCGCATGCGGGATCTGTGCGGCACGCTCGATTTCGAGATCGACCTCAAGCGTCCCGTCGGCCTCCTGTCGATCGCCGAACAGCAGCGCATCGAGATTCTGAAAGTGCTTCTGGCCGGCACAAAAGTGCTGATCCTGGATGAACCGACGGCGGTGTTGACGGATCGGGAAGCCGACAGCTTGCTGTCTACCGTCAAGCGGCTCGCGGGCGAGGGAACGGCGGTCGTTCTCGTCACTCATAAACTCAATGAAGTGCGCAAGCACGCCGACAACGTGACCGTGATGCGCGGCGGCAGGACGGTCGCCACTGCCACGGCGGCAGAAAAATCATCGCAGGACTTGACCGTGCTGATTGTCGGCGAACGGCTTCAGGAGATGCCGCAACCGTCACAGGAGATTGGCGAACCGGTGTTGCAGTTATCTCACGTAACTGCCGCGCGCGCCGATGGTCATCGTTCGCTGAAGGATGTGAGCTTCACCGTGAAGGCGAAGGAAATCTATGGCATCGCGGGCGTCGGCGGCAATGGCCAGACGGAACTGGCGGAAGTGCTGATGGGTGTCAACGAAGCGCTTGAAGGCCGGATTGAGATCACCGGTTCCGGCGACGTGACACATGCGCCAGCCGTGTTGCGCCGGGCGATGGGTGTCGTGTCCATTCCGGCCGACCGGCAGTCCTACGGGCTTGCCGGGGACTTGCCGATCGCCGATAATTTCGCAGTCGCCGGGGTGGTGCAGGGCAAATATGGCGGATGGCTGAATGTCGACCGAGGTTCCATCCGGCGTGACACGGAAGAGGCCGTGACGGCCTACGACGTGCAAGGAGTCAGAAGCCTGCGGCAGCGGGCGGCACTGCTCTCTGGCGGCAATGCGCAGAAGCTTGTCATCGCACGGGAGTTTTCTGGCCATCCCCGCGTGGTGCTGGCGCACAGTCCGAGCCGGGGCCTGGATGTCCGGGCGACGGCCGCCGTCCATGACTCGATCCGCCGGGCGCGCGATGCCGGCGCGGCAGTTCTGCTGATCAGCGAGGACCTCGACGAGATTTTGCTGCTCTCGGACCGGGTCGGCGTGATGAACCGCGGCAAGATCTCGGCCGAGTTCACCGTCCCGGTGGATCGCAAGGCTGTCGGCGAGGCGATGATCTCGCATGGCTGAGTCCCTGGCTCTCGGGCGCCGCCGCTTCAGTCTGGAAGTCCGCCAGGACATGCCGAAGTGGCGCCAATTCTGGCTGATCCTTGCGGGCCTTGTCACCGGGCTGGTGATTGCCGCCGTCATTCTCATGCTTTCAGGTGTTGGCGCAGCGGCGCTCTATACCGAGTTCATCGTCTCGATCTTTTCGAGCCCGCAGTCGTTGAGCGCCGTCATGGTCCAGGCGGCGCCGTTGCTGATCGTCGGGCTGGCGGCCGCGATCGCATTCCGGGTGCGGTTCTGGAATATCGGTCTCGAAGGGCAGATGATCTTCGGTTCGATCTTCTGCACGCTGGTGGCGATCACCGATTTTGGCCCAGAGTCCTTGCGGCTGGTCATCATGCTGCTGGCTGCCGCATTGGGCGGCATGGTGTGGATCGCGGTTCCAGGCTTGCTGCGCATCAAGCTCAATCTCAACGAGATCATCTCCACGCTGCTGTTGAACTACGTGGCGCTGAATTTTCTCCTGCACTTGCTCTACGGAAGCTGGAAGGACCCGAAGAGCAGCTTTCCCAATTCCGAACAGTACAGCCCGGCGGAACGCCTGCCGCTGCTTGGCTGGGAGAATTTGACGATGGCGCTGCCGCTGGCGCTGGTGCTGGCCTTCGTGCTGTGGTGGCTGATGGAGCGCAGCCGGTTCGGATTCTTCAGCCGCTTCGCCCATGCGAACCCCAGGATGGCGCAAGCCGTCGGCATTCCGCTTGTGCCCGTGACCTTCGGGGCGGTACTCCTGTCCGGCGCGCTTGCGGGGATTGGCGGCTTCGCCATCAGCGCCGGCATCGAATACCGGATGACGCAATCCTTCTTCATGGGATATGGCTTCTCCGGCATCCTCATCGCCTTTCTGGCGCGGAACAATCCGCTGGCGGCGATCCCCGTGGCCCTGTTGCTCGCGATCCTCTTCGTCACCGGCCAGAGCCTGCAGGTGTTCTACCAGATCCCCGGCGCCATGGTGCAACTCATCCAGGCGATCATCGTGATGACGGTCGCTGCAGCGGATTTCTTCATCCGCCACCGTGTGCGGCTGATTCACCCGGGAGCCGCCTGATGGACTTCATCATCAACTGGATCGCCAGCACGCCGGCCTTCGCGGTGCCTTTCGCGCTCGCGACCCTCGGCCTCATCATCACCGAGAAATCCGGCGTTCTGTCGCTGGGTGCGGAGGGCTTCATGCTCGTCGGTGCGATGGCCGGCGTCGGGGCTGCCTTCGGCGCAGGATTGCCGCCCGAACTGGCGCTGATCGCGGCGGCCATTGCCGCGGCCGCCGTCTCGCTGCTGTTTGCGTTGCTCGTGGTGCTGCTCAGGATCAACCAGGTCATCGCCGGCCTGGCGATCGTGTTCTTTTCGCAAGGCCTGACCAGTCTCATCGCCACCCAGCAGGGATGGACCAACAAGATGGTCTCGGGCCTGCAGCCGCTGCCGCTCGGGCCGCTGGCCGACATACCGGTCGCCGGCCGCATCCTGTTTCAGCAGGATATCGTCGTCTATCTCACAGTGCCGATCTTCCTGGCGGTGATCTACATGCTGGACCGGACGATGTTCGGCCTGAAGCTCAAGGCGGTTGGCGAGAACCCGGAAGCGGCCGATGCCGCCGGCATCAATGTCGGGTGGTACCGGTTGGTGGCAGTCATCATCGGTGCGGCCCTTGTGGGGCTGGCGGGCGGCTATCTCTCGGTGGCCGTCGCCAAGATCTGGGTGGACGGCATGTCGGGCGGCCGGGGCTGGATCGCGGTGGCGCTTGTCATCTTCGCGCGCTGGAGTCCGTGGCGGGCGCTGGCCGGCGCCATCCTGTTCGGCTGTATCGAGGCGCTGATACCGCGCGTTGCCGCCATGGGCATTCGCGTTCCACAATATTTCGTGCTGATGACGCCCTATGTCGCCACGCTGGCCGTCATGGTGTGGACCAGCTGGTTCCGCGGCAATCGCGCCAGCCAGCCGGCCGCTCTCGGCGTTCCGCATGTGAGGGAAGAAAGAAGATAGGCGCTGCCGCTGCTCGTCTCAGTCGAAGCCGATATGGGATGGCCAGCGGAACGCCAGATCGGGATCTGG
>CAZECZ010000065.1:2134-22338 GCA_964510815.1 uncultured Aestuariivirga sp. | reverse complement strand
ACCTCCATGACGAAATCCATCACCGTGACGGAATCGATGTTGAGGTCGGTGGAGATGTCGGTGTCCGGCGAGAGCTCGGTGCCATTTGTGTTGAACGGCGCCAGAAGCTTGAACAGCTGGGCAATGGTATCGGTCATGACAGGATCCGGTTTGATGTGGAGCCGCTTCTATCGGCCCGCGATGCCGGTGGCAACCATCCGGCCTCCCGGTACCACGCCAGGGTGGCGGGAAATCCAGCACCGAAGGTGATCGGATTGGCGGGCGAGATGCCGGTTTCACCGCTCACCCAGTCCGGGTGATAGAGTTCGGCGATCTTGCCGCGATTGACCATGCCGGGACGCCCCGTGACATGCGCCATTGTTTCAGCGGCGAATGCCACTGACGCGGGGATGGCTCTTGGCAGAAACAGCGCGCGGATGGGTCCGCCACGGGATGTCCCGGCCACCGCGAGCAGGTCCGGCCAGCCATAGCCGCCGGCTGTGCCATCGCTCACCTCATGGATGCCCTGCTGCGCGCTAGAGACGCTGTCCGCGATCATCTCCGCGAGATCGCCCACGTGAATGAGCGAAAACCGCGCGTCCCGCCGGCCAGGAATTAGCGCGACGCGGCGGGTCAGCTCCTTGAGCAGCGGCAGCGTCGCCTTGTCGCCCGGGCCATAGACCGCGGGCGGCCGCAGGATCACGGCATTGAGCGCTTGCATCTGGCCAGCGACGTGATCCTCGCCGGCACGCTTGCTGGCGCCGTAATCCGAGAGCTCCGGCATACGGGCCGACAGCGACGAGATATGGACGAAACGGCGCACACCGGCCTTCCGGGCGGCTTCGGCAACTGCCGCGGTGCCCGCAGCATTGACGGCAAAGTAAGAGGATCGATTCAGCGCCGTGATGGCCCCCGCCAGATGGACGACGGCATCGGCACCATTGACCAGTGCCGCCACCGCAGTCGCGTCGCCCAGTCCGCCCGCGACAAGCTCGACTCCAGCCGGAAGTTCGGCCGCACCCGGCCGGCGCACCAGAGCGCGCAGGCGATGGCCCCGCTTCATCAATGTAGCTACGGCATGGCGGCCGGCAAAACCGGTTGCGCCGGTGATGGCAATCAACGATCCCATGGATCCGTCCACGCTGGATCCCTTGCGGGACCCCGCCTTACTGCGCCGCCATCAGGTGCGGCGGCTGCACGATCTCGTAAATCTCGCCGGTGAGATATTTCTGCTTGGCACCCGACCGCGACAGCTTGCCGGACGACGTGAACGGCAGGCTCTTGGGCGGCGACATGACCACCTTGCACTCCACACCAGCCGAGCGGTGAACGGCGGCAGACACCTCGTGGCGCAGCGCCTCGACCGCAGCCTCGTCCTGCAGGCGGCACTGGACCAGCACAACGACCTCGTCGTCGCCATCTTCGCCTTCGACGGCAAAGGCAGCTACGTCGCCGTCGCGCAACGGCTCGATGTGTTCGGCGGCCCACTCGATGTCCTGCGGCCAGATGTTGCGGCCATTGTGCAGGATCAGGTCCTTGGCGCGGCCGGTGATGACCAGTTCGCCATCCAGCCAGTAGCCCATGTCGCCGGTATCAAGGAAGCCGTCAGTGCACACGACACCGGCAGTCGCCCCGTCATTGTGGAAATAGCCGGACATCAGGCTCGGGCTCTTGACGAAGATGCGTCCCACGGCCCGTTCGCCCAGAACGGCGCCGGACCCGGTGCGGATTTCGACGATCGTATCGGACATCGGGCGGCCGCAGACGACGAAGCTCCGCGCCGTCTTGCCGGTGGCTGGAACAGCCTTGCCCTCGGCCTTCAGCACTGCCCGGTCGACGTGATCGACGCGCACCGGCTTGTCCTTGTCGACGAATGAAATCGCCAGCGTGGTCTCCGCCATGCCGTAGCTCGGCAGGAACGCATTGGGATTGAAGCCGGCAACCGACAGCACGGATGCGAACTGATCGAGCACGTCGGAGCGCACCATGTCGCCTCCGATGCCGGCCACCCGCAAATTCGACAGGTCGAGCTTCACCGCATCGCCATTGATGCGGCGGGCGGCGAGATCATAGCCGAAGCTTGGCGAATAGCAGGCGGTCGACTTGTTGTCGGACATGAGCTTCAGCCACAGCGCCGGACGCCGGGCGAAGGCCGAGGTCGAGAGGTAATCGACGGTGGCCTGGCCGAGCAGCGGCGACAGGCAGAAGCCGACGAGGCCCATGTCGTGATAGAGCGGCAGCCACGAGAAGGCGCGGTCATCGGGACCAACCCCCAGGCCTTCAACCAGAATACCCCGGGCATTGGCGAGGATGGCAGCCTGGCTGATGAGAACGCCCTTGGGATTGGAGGTCGAGCCGGACGAATACTGGATATAGGCCTGCTCATCGGCCCGCAGCGGATCAAGCTTGGCTGCCGCCTCCGGCAACGCCGCCAACTCGCCATGGGTGAGCACCTGCCCCACCCCGGCCTTCCCGGCGCCCTCGCGGATCTGGCCGAGCAGATCGTCCGACGTCACGGCAACCGATGCCTTCGCCGCCGACAGCATTCCGGCGACGCGCTCGATGTAGCTGTCCTTGCCGCCGATATACATGGAATAGGGCATGGGACACGGCAGCAGGCCGGCATACTGGCAGGCGAAGAACACAATCATGAATTCCGGGCCGGTTTCGGCCACCACCGCCACCCGGTCGCCCCGGTTCAGCCCCAGCGACAGGAGCTTCCGCGCCGTCGTCACGGCCTGCTTGCGGAGGTCTGAGTAAGGCAGCACATGCTCAACGGCGCCCTTGGACGAGTAGAAATTGAAGCCCGTCACGCCCCGCGCGGCATAGTCGAGCCCTTCCGCCAGCGTCTCGAAGGACGCCAGTTTCTGGGGGAGATTCCGGTTGCTCCTTGGCGTCAAGACGAGCCCCGCCGTCTCACCGCTCTCACGCTTCAGCGCATTGACTGTCATTCGACCTTGTTGCCCGCAATTATTTTGTATTTCGTTTCCCGAAATTAAATCGGGTTCGACTCGATTGATACATTTCCGTACCAGTCCAGTCCAGCCACCAGAAATCAATTGCTGTTTCAGATTGTAACGGTGCGATCGGGCCTAAAAACCCAATCGTCCCAAGGAGATAGCGGCAGCCAGCAGACCCAGGATGCCAAGCACGACACCAGACAGCCAGGCCAACATCAGCGCTGCGGTGGAATAGCCCGCCGGCGGCGGCGGTGACACCACACCGACGGCCTGCCGTTGGCGGGCCACCAGCAGATGGGCCATGTGGCGCCGCGCAGCCTCTGCAACCTCTCCGCGCTTGCCGGATTCGAACAGGATTTCGCGGCCCGATTGCCGGTCCTGCTGCAACCTGTAGATGCTGGGCTCAGGTTCCATGACAACCGACGTCACGAGGTCGATCCACAGCTTTGGCGGCTCGCCAGGCACCAGCGCGAGGTCAAACAGATCACCGCCAGCCGCAGCGGCTTCCGCGAGATCGTCCTTCAGAAGCTGCAACCGGATGGTCTTGGCGTCACGCAGCTGCAGGGCTGCCTCGTAATGGGCACCCTCGGCAATGCGCGCCTGGCGAAGCTCATTCCTGAGCCCTCCACCTTCTTTGACGATCGATCCGGCACCAGCCAAGCCTGAAGCTCCTCGAATTCCCGATAGCCGTGCCAGAATGGCACGGTTTCAGGACGCAATCTTCCTGTGATCGCAGGCGTGCAGGGCCTGTGCCAACGGGGTCAGGCGCCCTCGGCTGGCCGCCGCAATAGTCCGCCAATGCTTCGCTCGCGGCGTCCTTCCACCCCGATCGGCATCTCCGGCGTGCGGATGGTGGGACTGCGGCTGCCGAACAACCTGTCCCAGATCGACAGGAAGGCGGAATAGTTCGAGTCCGTATCGCGCCGGATGGCATGGTGATGGACCCAATGGATGGAGGGCGTCACGATCACCCATGACAGGGGCTTCTCCAGCCACGCCGGCACCCTGGCATTGGAATGATGGAAGATCGCCGACAGCGCCAGCAGCGTCTCGAACACGATGACGCTGGTGAGCGGTACACCCAGCAGGAAGATCACCGAGGCCCGCACCAGCGACGACAGAAACACCTCGCCGAAGTGGAAGCGCAGGGCGGAACTGGCGTCGAGGAACTCATCAAGGTGATGCACCTCGTGGAACCGCCACAACACAGGGATTTCATGGTTGGCCCGGTGCCACCAGTAGATCCAGCAATCGAGGATCAGGAGATCGAGCGCCAGTCCGGTCCAGCCGCTCCACCACAGCGGCCGCCAGCCCAGCGCCCATTGCGCAGCAAAGGCCGACACCGGCACCACCACCAGCCACGACAGCCCTGCATTGATAGCGGCGAGCGACAGGTTCCTGCCAATCCGGCTCAAGCCGCCAACCGCCCTGGCCACTGGAAACAGCCAGCCCAGAACCATGAACAGCACCAGAGCCGCCAGAACCACGATACCCTTGTAGGGCAAGAGAAATTCAACCACTTCCATCACCGGTCATCTAACTTCGATGGCTTCACATCCGAAGTGACGTTCGCGTGACCACGGGAAACCGCGCCCATTCGCCCCAGCACGAAGGCCGTCACTGCCGGCATCAGCAGCGCAAGCAACAAATAGCGCGCCATCTGGTGGGCGCCCACATAGGCCGGATCGAGATTGAGAGCAAAGGCCATGATGGTCATGGCATCGAGTCCACCAGGCGAAAACGCCAGCAGCGTCAGCGCAAAGGGCAGACCGGCAACCGCCGATGCGATGCCCGCACCCGCCATGGCGATGGCCAAGGCGATGAGGAAGCCGGAAAATCCATCCTTCAGTGCCATCAGGAATTCGCCGAAGGTGAAGCCCGTGAAGCGGGCGGCAATCATGATGCCGAGCACAACATTGGCCGGGATGAGGATGAACATCGGCGCGGCCCCATTGATGAGACCGCTCAATTCCAGCGCCGCGCTCGCCAGCATCGGCCCCAACATCAGGCCGGCCGGCACCCGCAGCCACTCGAGGCCGAAGCCCGCGGCAGAGGCAATTGCCACCACCAGCGCGATTTCAGCGACGCTGCCCAATTGCTGGGTCTGCACATGAATCGGATCCGAAGGCGAAATCCACAGGATGAGTGACGGCAACACGGCGACCAGGAAGAACAGGCGGATACACTGGGCGATGGTCACGCGCCGCATGTCGGCGTTCGTGCTGCTGGCCAGCAGCAACACCAGCGACAGGGCACCCGGAAGGCTGGCAAACAGCGCCGTCGGTCCATCCCAGTTACGGCGCCGGACATAGTACCACACGCACGCCCAGGTGACGGCCACGACCGTCACCGCCAGGAAGGCAATGGACAGGGGCCAGCGCGCGGCCCGGTCCACCGTGTCCCAACTCACCGTCGTGCCTGTTTGCAGACCGAGGAAGATGAAGGACAGCGCCTTGAGCCAGTTGGGCATGCCGAGCGGCGCCCCACCGAAGACGGCGATGACGCCGGCAATCATGCTGCCCGCCAGCCACGGCGCCGGGATGCCCGCGAGCCAGCAGATGAACCCGCCCAGCGCCCCGATGACGAGGCCGATTGCCGTATCGCGGAGACTGCCCGTCACGCCCCCCGCGCGGCGAGAACCGCGGCAGCGAACTCCGCAAAACCATGCCCGCCGTCGGCCGCCGTGACATAGCGCGGCAGATGCTCCATCAGCCCTGCAAAGGGCCGGATATTGGCCACGCCGATGCCGTTGGGAAAGAAGGCATACATCGGCGCATCATTGGGCGAGTCACCGCAATAGGCGATCTTGTCGATGTCCTTTTCCGAATCGATATCAAAGACTTCGGAAAGGAACCTGCGACTCATGGTGAGCTTGTCGTGGGTGCCGAACCAGGCATTCACATGGATGGAACTGACCTTGGCGGCGGCGCCTTTTCTGTGGAAGGCGGCAGCAATCGCTTGCGCGGTTTCGAGCGGCAGGGCCGGCACATCCTCGCAGAAGTCGATGGCGACGTCGATCTCGCGGTAAGCCTGGTCGGAGGCGATGGCGGTGCCTGGGAAGTCCTTGAGCACCTGGCGTGCGATGCCCCACAGGCGGTCGGTGTTGGCGCGGCGCTCCTCGGCGCTCTGGGCGTAGACGCGGATCATCCGCTTGGCCGCGTCGTCATAGCGGAAGTAGAAGGCGCCGTTTTCGCCGACCACACCATCGACCGGCCATTGCCTGGCGATCATGTCGCACCAGCCGGCGGGACGCCCGGTGATCGGAATCACCCGGATCCCGGCCCGTTGCATGGTCTCGAGCGCCGCGAAAGCCTCGGCCGGAAGCCTCCCGTGGAGGGTGAGCGTGTCGTCGATGTCGGTGAGCACGGCGGCAATGCCGGAGAGCACTTCCAAAGGGGCGGTGGCGAGCGGAAGCATGGTCATGAAAGAGACGGCCTGTCGGGGTGGAAGGGATCAAGGAGTGAATCGCGCTGGTGCTCCATCAATTCCTGCGCCGCGAACAGGCCGATGGCCGGCGCCAGCGTGATGCCCGAATGCGTCACGGCGATATAGAGGCCCGATGGCCCCTTGGGACGGCCGACGGCGGAAAACCCATCGGCGGGGGTGGGCCGGAAGCCCACGGTGTGAAAATCGAGGTCGAGGGACTCCGCACCCTTCACGCCGTGGCGGATCTTGCTCAGCAGTTCATGGGCCAGACCGTCGGGGTCGCCTTCAGGGTCGGCGCCGGCGAAATCGGTTCCGGCCACGATCCGGCCGGCAGCCGTCTGGCGCATGTGCAAGCCGGGAGTCATGACCAGGCCGCGCAACAATTCGCCCGCCGGCTTGGTGTGCGCCAGCAGCCCGGCCGGCGCGCTCATCTTCAGCGTGACACCGGCGGACTCGAGGATGGAGGCACTCTCGGCACCGGCCGCCACGATGATCTCATCGGCATGGAGCGGCCCGTCATCGGTCATGACGCCGGCAATCCGCGCGCCCTCCTCCAACAGCCATTTCACAGGCGTGCCGGTGAGGATGCGGGCCCCCAACCCTTCTGCGCCGGCCAGCATCGCCTGGGCGGTTTCGACCGGCTCCACCATGCCCTCCTCCGCCACGTGATAGGCAAAATCGGGGACGTGCTTGAGATTGGGCTCGATCGCCAGGATTTCGTCACGCTCCACGCGCCGGATGCCGTAGCCCCAGTCGGCGTGCTGGCGGGCGAAAGCTACAAGCTCGTCGGGCGGAAGATCCCAGATCAACCCGCCGCACCAGTTGATGGAGAGGCCGGGCACGTCGCGGTCGAGCCGGCGCCACTCCAGCATCGAGCGCTCACGGAGCCTGAAATACGGTTCGGGGTTGCCCCAGCTCGCATTGATCCAGGCCCAGGAGTTGCGTGTCGCGATGCCGCCGGCCTTCTCGGCTTCCACAACCATCACCGACGCCCCGGCCTTGGCCAGATGCCAGGCAATCGACGCACCGATGATGCCGGCTCCGATGATGATCACGCGTTTGGTCATGTATTTGCTCCTGTCCTGCGGCCACGTACCGGCCACAGGTTTGGCCTTCCACTAAACGGTTGATGCCGCCTTGACCAGCCGCGACAGCGAAGTCCACCCATGCAGAAGCCGCGTCAGAACTTCACGTTCGAGCCGCCCTTGGTGGCCAGCAGCGTGCGCGCCTCGTCGGCACTGGCGATGTCGATCGACAGCTCCTCCAGGATGTGGCGCATCTTGGCGACGAGCGCCGCGTTGGAAGGTGCCAGCTGGCCCTTGCCGAGATAGAGGTTGTCTTCCAGCCCGACCCGCACATTGGCCCCCATGGTGGCGGCCATGGTGCAGAACGGGATCTGGAACCGGCCCGCCGCCAGCACCGACCACAGATAGTCGCTGCCGAACAGCCGCTCGGCCGTCTCGCGCATCGTCAGCACATTCTGCGGATCGGGCCCGATGCCGCCGAGAATGCCGAAGATCGTCTGCACGAAGAGCGGTGGCGTCACCAGCTTGCGGTCGAGGAAATGGGCCAGCGTGTAGAGATGGCCGACGTCGTAGCATTCGAACTCGAAGCGCACCCCATGGCCCTTGCCCAGCCGCTCCAGGATCTTCTCGATGTCGCCGAAGGTGTTGCGGAAGATGAAGTCCTTGGACCCTTCGAGGTGCTGGCGCTCCCACTCGTGCTTGAAGTCTTGGTAGCGGTTCAACATCGGGAACAGGCCGAAATTCATCGTGCCCATGTTGAGCGACGTCATCTCGGGCGAAAAGGCTTCTGCGGCGGCGATACGGTCGTCGATGGACATGCCCTGCCCGCCACCGGTGGTGATGTTCACGATGGCCTTGGCGGATTGTTTGATGCGCGGCAGGAACTCATTGTAGGTGCCGGGCGCCGGGCTCGGGCGGCCGTTCTCCGGATCGCGCGCATGAAGGTGCAGGATGGCCGCACCCGCTTCGGCCGCATCGATCGCCTGGGTGGCGATCTCGTCCGGCGTCACCGGCAGATGTGGCGACATGGACGGCGTGTGGATCGAGCCGGTGATGGCGCAGGTGATGATGGCCTTGGACGTCTTGCGCAAAAATGCCTCCCATGTGACTGGCGCCGAACCTAGCGGCTGAGGGCCCGGCCGTCATCTGCAAGTTTCTGGCATCCCCTGCAAGTTTGCCGCAAGCGTGGTTGCATAAGGCTGACCCCTGGGTGAAACGATCCAAGACCAATTCATGATGTCAATGCTCAGGCTGTTGTCGGTCATCGTCTCAGGACTGGCGGGCCTGGCGTCCATCTACCTGATCCTCCAGCCAAATGGCATTCCCCATCGCACCCCCCTGCTCCTCGGGTCGGTGACGCTGCTCCTCGCCACGACACTCTTCAACGGCATCGCGTCCCTGCTGTCATGGCAGACCGCTGATGGGTCGCCAGATGCTGCAGCCAACGCCCGGGCCTCGGCGGTCGACCGCGAAGTCCATGGCGAGGTGGTTAAGATTATCGCGGTGCTGGGATCGCAGGTCGAAGCCGCCAACACCTTCACCGACGCCCTCAATCGCGCCAGCGCCCAGCTGCCCGACGGCCTGAAGCCGGAACAGGTGCGCCTGGTCATCTCCTACCTGATGATCGAGAACGAGAACATGCGCAAGCGCACATCGGACATGCAGATCAATCTCGAGCAGTCGCAGCGCCAGATCGAGAAGCTCAAGTCCAACCTCGCCGCGGCCGAAGCCCAGGGGCTGACCGATCCGTTGACCGGTCTCAAGAACCGCCGCGGCTTCGATATCACGCTCGCCGCCGAAATCGCCGGCGCGCGCACGGCGGGCAAGCCCATGTCGCTGGTCATCACGGATATCGATCACTTCAAGTCGATCAATGACCGCTATGGACACCCCACCGGCGATGAGGTGCTCAAATGGTTCGCGAAGATCCTCTCCGCCAACATGAAGGGGCGCGACACGGTCGCCCGCTACGGCGGCGAGGAATTCGCCATCATCCTGCCCCAGACCAGCCTGGAAAATGCGGTGACACTGGCCGGCCAGATCCGCCAGCAGATCGAAACCCACCTGTGGAAGAAGCCGGGCGCCCCCAATACCATGTTGAAGATCACGGCGTCATTTGGTGTGGCCCAGCTCAATGACAGCGAGGGCACCAGCGGACTGATCAACCGCGCCGATGCCAAGCTCTACGCCTCGAAATCGGGCGGCCGCAACCGCGTCGCCGCCTGATAACGGCAAGACAAATGGCCGCCTGATCCCTATATGGAGCCCATGCTTTATGTCATCGGCGACATCCACGGATACTTCGACAAGCTCATGACTTTGATGGAGCATTGCCGTGCCCACGCTGGCACATGCGGAGAGCGGGCCCATTTCGTCCTGCTTGGCGACTATGTGGATCGCGGGCCCGATTCCAAATCCGTGCTGGCCTATCTGGCCGGTTCGCCCCCCGGCGTGGAGGCCATTCGCGGCAATCACGAGCAGATGATGCTGAACGCGCTCGACGACGCGGACGCCGACGTCCTGTGGCGCCACAACGGTGGCGAGGAGACGCTCGCCAGCTATGGGGCTTCAACCGTGCGCGGCGTGCCGGATGACCATCTGGACGTGCTCCGCCGGCTGCCGCTGTTCATCGACGACGGATTGAGGCTGTTCGTCCACGCCGGAATCGATCCGGCGGATCCGGCTGCCCGCAATGCGAAGATCCTGCTGTGGACCCGCAAGCATCCGCTCGATGCGGCGATATTGCCGCGTTTCATCGTGCATGGCCACACGCCAACCTCGGACCAAAAGCCCGATCTGAGGCCCAATCGGCTTAATCTCGATACCGGTGCCGGCTATGGCCGTGCCTTAACGGCAGGTGTTTTCAACGAAAACGGGAAAACGCCTCTCGGCTTCATAGATAACGCTGGGGAATATGTGGCCAATTGCCAGAATTGCTGTGCACCAGCCGGTTACAGTGCCCAATAAGGCCATTGCCAGTCTGTCATCAGCCCGTCATACTGAATTGAAATCAAACAAGAAGCCGGGGATGCCGGACAGCTTGACGGCTTGGGCCCGGGCTTTCGCACGGGAAATTAGGAATTCAGGACTCCAGGAGGAGAAGACATATGACGAAGAAGATCCTCACGCCCACGCAAGAGATCGTGCGTGCAGCAACGATCTCGCGGCGTACGCTGATGAAATCGGCCGCCGCTATGGGCGCCATCGGCCTCAGTGCACCGCTGGTGACGCGCAACGCGCTGTCATCGTCGGGCGAACTCAATTTGCTCATGTGGTCTGACGAGTTCCCGGATCCGGTGATCCCGAACTTCGAAAAGGCCACCGGCATCAAGGTGAATCAGACACCGTTCTCGCAGAACGAAGAGCAGATCAACAAGCTGCAGGCCACCGGCGGCGAAGGCTTCGACCTGTGCGAGCCCACCGTGAACCGGGCCCCGCAATACAAGGAACTGGGCGTGCTCGGCGCCTATGACATGAACAAGCTCAAGAACATCGGCAGCCTGCTGCCGTCGATGCTGAAGAGCTCGCAGGACCTGTGGCAGTGGGACGATGGTCTTTACCACCTGCCGCACTGCTGGGGTTCGGAAGCCGTGTCCTATCGCACCGACCTCTACAAGGGCGATCCGGCCGAAATCTCCTGGGGCTCGCTTTGGGACGAGAGCGTCAAGGGACACATCCAGGGCCGCCCGCACTCGCTGCTGCTCACCATCGGCCTGTGGTGGGATGCTTCCGGCAAGCAGCCCTCGAACCGCATGCTCGACGGCTACAAGGACCCGGACAGCTTCAAGAAGGTGTGGGACCCGATCCTCGCCTTCGCCATCGAGAACAAGTCGCAGCTGAAGCAGTTCTGGGATTCGGCCGACAACACCAAGTCGGGCCTGATGGAAAACGACGTGTGGATCGGCGTCACCTGGGACGGCCCCGCCCTTTCGCTCAAGAAGGACGGCAAGCCGGTCAACTACCAGGCCCCGAAGGAAGGCGCCATCGCCTGGGTCGACGGCATCTCGATCCTCAAGAGTGCCGCCAACGTCGATCAGGCCTACGAGTTCCTGAACTACCTGCACACGCCGGAAGTCTCGGCGCTGGTGGCGGATGGTTCCGGCTACAATCCGGTCGTCACCGGTGCCGAGAACTTCCTGTCGGAAGTGTTCAAGAAGAACTTCCAGGAAGCCTTCCCCGGCGACGCGCTCAAGAACCTGTGGCCGTGGCCGCCGGAGGCCTCCTGGTATGCGGAAATCCGCAGCCAGTATGCCGACAAGTTCAAGGCCGCCTGATCGACGCGATCAGCGCTGACGCGATTGCCAGCCCCGGTTCGCCGGGGCTGGTTCATTTGTGGAACAGGTTTGGTTCTACTTGATCTGTTCGTCAGTTCGGTAGAAAGTCCCGAACGAATCCGCATAAAATGAAGAATTCGGAGACAGGGGCAGGATAGCGCATGAGCGCAGGCGTTGAGCTTGATCACGTAACCGTTCGTTTCGGACAATTCACCGCCGTCGACAGCGCCACGCTCGACATTCAGGGCGGAGAGTTTTTTTCGTTCCTGGGTCCGTCCGGCTGCGGCAAGACCACGATCCTGCGCACCGTGTCCGGCTTCCTCGACCCTTCTGAAGGCCGCGTGCGGATCGGTGGACAGGACATGGCCGGCATCGGCCCCAACAAGCGGCCAACGGCGCTGATCTTCCAGAACCTTGCGCTGTTCCCGCTGATGACCGTGGCCGACAACATCACCTACGGCTTGCGCGTGCGCGGCAGCTCAAAGGCCGAGCGCATGAAAAAGGCGGATGAGCTGCTCGATCTCATCGCCCTTCCCGGCCAGGGCCAGAAGCTGGTGAGCGAACTTTCAGGCGGCCAGAAGCAGCGCGTCGCCATCGCCCGAGCCCTCGCCGTCCAGCCCGAGGTGCTGCTGCTCGACGAGCCATTGTCTGCCCTTGACCTCAAGCTCCGCCAGCACATGCGCAACGAACTGCGCGCCATCCAGCAGCAGGTGGGCATCACCTTCATTTACATCACCCACGACCAGGGCGAAGCACTCACCATGTCGGACCGCATCGCGGTGATGAGCGATGGCATCATCGAGCAGATCGGGGACGGCAAGTCGGTCTACGACAGTCCGGACACGGCTTTCGTCGCCTCCTTCGTGGGCGAGAACAACGCGTTTCCCGGGAAGGTGGTGCAGGGCGATGCAGACGGCGCCGTGCTCGAAACCAGCTTTGGCAGGTTGCGCGGCCGCAACCCCAAGGGCTTGAAGGCGGGAGACAAGGCGATCCTGTTCATCCGGCCTGAATCGCTCCGCATGGGTAAGGGCGCCGGCGACACGTCGATTCAGACCACCATTCTCAGCGCCGCCTTCGAAGGCAACATGACCCACGTCTTCCTCAAAGGCATAGGCGGCAAGGAGATCACCATGACGGTCGGCCGCCACGTGGCCGACTCGATCCCCGGCCGCGGCCAGACCGTCGGCATTTCCTACGACACCGCCCTTGGCGTCGTGCTGCCGGAAGGAAAGCTCGCCCGTGAGTAGCCGCTTCTTCGTCTTCCTCATTCCGGCAGCCGTCATCATCATCTTCTGGCTGATGGCCCGGCGCGAGGGACGCCTGGCCCATGATCCCACCCACAAGAGCTTCTTCGAGCGCAACGGCACCGTGCTCGGCATCGTCTTCATCCTGCTGGTGACGTTCTGGGCCCTGTTCCTCGTCGTCCTGCCCTATCTCTACATGGTGGTCGAGAGCTTCCACCCGAAGCTGCCGATGACGCGCCGTGGCGGGCCAGACGACTACTGGACCTTGATGCAGTACAAGTCGTTCTTCATCGAGCCGATGAGCGGCAGCCTGAACACCATCCACCTCTGGGCATTCGGCTACACCATCGTGATTTCGATCATCGTCACGATCCTGAACTTCGCCATTTGCTACCCCCTCGCCTATTACATGGCCCAGGCCGGCACCATCCAGAAGGTCCGCCTCCTGATGCTGGGGCTGATCGTACCCTATTGGGTGAACGAGATCCTGCGCGCCTTTGCGCTGCGCCTGCTCTTGGCCACCAAAGGACTGATCAACCAGATCCTGACGGGGGTCGGCATCACCGACACCTACATCGACTTCCTCGGCAACAATGTCGGCCTCTATGTCGGCCTGTCCTACGCCTATCTGCTGATCATGATGTTCCCGCTCTACAACGCCATCGAGAGCCTGGACAAGAACCAGATCGAGGCGGCGCGGGATTTGGGTGCGCCGTGGTGGAAGATCCACCGCGACGTGGTGATCCCCTATGCCAAGCCCGGTATCGCGTCGGGCGCCACCATGGTCTTCATGCTGTCGGCCGGATCGCTGGCCGCGCCGCAATTCCTCGGCGGGCCCAACACGCTGTGGTTCACCTCCATCGTCTATGACTTCTTCTTCCAGGCCTTCAACTGGCCGCGCGGCGCGGCCTACGCCTTCCTGCTGCTGACGGCCTGTATCGCCTTCGTGATGGTGACGCTCAGGCTGTTCAAGGTCTCTCTCGGGGAGACCATGCGATGACTTCGAAGCACGTCATCAGGGGCATGATCGCCTTCTATGTGTTCCTGTTCTTCCTTTACCTGTTCGGGCCGCTCATCGTCATGAGTCTGACGGCGTTCAACACGCCATCCTATCCGCAGGCCTGGCCCCTCGAAGGTTTCACGCTCGACTGGTTCGACAAGCTCTACAACGACTCCGCCATGATGACGGGCCTCAAGAATTCCTTCATCATCGGCATCGGTGTCGTATGCTTGTCGGTGCCGGTAGGGCTCGCGGCCGCCATCATCATGAATCAAATCTACCACCGCGCCCGCGGCACGTTCTATCTGGTGACGGTGTCTCCGGTGCTCACCCCAGGTGTCATCATCGGCATTTCGACGGTGATCTTCTGGAAAGACTTCCTGAGCCTCACCACCGTCACCAAGTCCGCCTTCTACAACGGCATCACGCTCACCATTTTCGGCCAGACGAGCTTCGTCGCCGCCTATTGCCTGCTCATCATCATGGCTAGGCTGCAGCGCTTCGACCGCGCCCAGGAAGAGGCGGCCCTCGACCTTGGCGCCAGCTATCCTCAGGTGTTCTGGCACATCCTGTTGCCGTTCCTGAAACCGGCCCTGATCTCCGCGGCGGTCATCGCCTTCCTGTCGTCGTTCGAGAACTACAACACCACCACCTTCGCCATCCTCGCCGACAAGACGCTGGTGACGGTGCTGGCGGGCCAGGTGCGGCAAGGCACGACGCCGGCGCTCTCGGCGCTCGCCGTCATCATCATCTCGATCTCGCTGATCGGCGCCATCAGCTACGAAGTGCTGAAGCGCCGCGAGGAAGCGGCCGCAGAACGGGCCAAGGAACGCGCCAAGCTCGCCGAACGCGGTGACGCCGTGCCGGCCGCCCAGCCTGCATGAGACTGTCGCGGACCACGTGCGGCAAGCTGGACTATGATCCAGCCAAGCTCGAGACCGGCATCGTGCATCTGGGCATCGGCGCCTTCCACCGCGCCCATATGGCTGACTTCACGGACGAAGTGCTGCGCGGCGGCGACCTGCGCTGGGGCATTCTGGGCGCCAGCCTGCGCTCGACCGGCACACGTGACGCGCTCGCGCCACAGGATTTCCTCTACACGATTGCCGAAAGCGACGAGACCGGCGAACGTTGCCGCGTCATCGCCGCCTGCACCGGCATTCTCGTGGCACCTGAAGATCCGGAGGCGCTGATCGAAGCCATGTGCCAGCCGGCGGTCAAGATCGTGTCGCTGACCGTGACGGAGAAAGGCTATTGCCACGATCCGGCCACCGGCGCGTTGAACGAGAACCACCCCGACATTTTGCACGATCTTGCCAGCCTGGACCGCCCGCGCTCCGCTCCCGGCTTCCTGGTGGCGGCACTCAAGCGACGGCGGGAGCGCAACCTGCCGCCGTTCACCGTGCTGTGCTGTGACAATCTCCCCGCCAATGGCCACACGGTGCGCAAGGTGGTGACGCGGATGGCTGCACTGGTCGACCCTGCACTCGGCACATTCGTCGCGGACAATGTGTCCTTTCCGTCGACGATGCTGGACCGCATCGTGCCCGCCACGACCGATGCCGACCGCGCCCGCATCTCTGCCACAACCGGGCTGGAAGACGCCTGGCCGGTGGTGACGGAGCGCTACAACAGCTGGGTGGTGGAGGATGATTTCCCGCAGGGACGGCCGGCGTGGACGGCGACCTTCGTCAAGGACGTGGCCCCTTTCGAGTTGATGAAGATCAGGCTGCTCAACGGCGCGCATTCGTCGATGGCCTATCTGGGTTACCTCGCCGGCCACGAGACGATCGCCGACTGCATGGCCGATCCGCACCTCGCCCACTTCGTCAGCCATCTGATGAATGCCGAGGTGACCTCCACCCTGCCCCAACCGCCGGGCGCCGATATCGGCGCCTACAAGCGGGCCTTGCTCGCCCGCTTCCGCAATCCGTCGCTGCGGCATCGCTGCTGGCAGATCGCCATGGACGGATCGCAGAAGCTGCCCCAGCGCCTGCTGGACACGATCCGCGAGCGCCTGAAGGCAGGCCAGCCGATCGACGCGCTCGCCCTCGGCGTCGCCGCGTGGATGCGCTATGTCACTGGCATCGACGAGAAGGCCCAACCCATCGATGTCCGAGATCCGCTGCGCGATGAATTGAGGCGCCGCGCCGACGCCGCACATGGCGGCAGCGCCAGACTGGCATCAAGTCTGCTGGGCGTTGAGCAGGTGTTCGGCGGCGACCTTCCCGCCGAGCCGGTCTTCGTTACGGCCGTAACGGATGCACTTGAAGGCCTCATGCGCAACGGCAGCCGCCGCACGCTTGAGGCCTTCGCCGCGAGTCACTGACCGGGCGTTACACCGGCCGCAGATAACGGGGCCGGTCGCGCGCCACGATGGTCTTGCCGATGGGCCACAATGCCAGACCGGCGAGCTTGAGGTGCGCCCAGGCGAAAGGAATGCCGATCAGCGTGATCGCCAGCGCGATGGCGGTGATCACATGCGCCAGCGCCAGCCACCAGCCCGCGAACACCAGCCAGATGATATTGCCAAGGGCGCCGAACGCGCCGGTGCCAATATCGTGCTCGCCCGTCACCTCATGGCGTGGCACCGCCTCGAAGCCAAATGGCACGAACGTATATTGCGCGATGTTGAACGCCGCGCGCGCCCACGGCAGGCCGACGATGGTGACGGCCATGATGACGCCGGCGATGACCCAGGCGAAGGCCATCCAGATTCCGCCGGTCACAATCCACAGGATGTTGAGCAGCAGCGCAATGAGGTTCATGGGGTGGTTCTCCTTCGCCCGTTCATATGGGGACGGGGCCGTCGGCTTGCCAGAAGTTTCCGTGGCTTGACGGTCTCGACGCCGATCCGCCATGGTCCTCCCCCATGCGATTCATTCACACCGGCGACTGGCAGATCGGCAAGCCCTTCCGCAGCTTCGGCACGGCGGAGCCGCTGCTGCAGCAGGCCCGCCTCGACGCCATCACCGCCATCGGCACGTTGGCTGCAGCCCAAGGCGTCGCGGATGTGCTGATCGCAGGCGATGTCTATGATTCCGAACAACCCGGCCGCCGGACGCTGCTGGAGCCGCTCGAACGGATGCGCGGCTTTCCGCAGGTGACATGGCATGTGATCTCCGGCAACCACGATCCGCATCGCGCCAACGGGCTGTGGGACCGCGTGCAAGCCGCAGGGCTTCCCGCCAATGTCCGTCTGCACCTTGAACCGGTGTCCCACAGCATGGGCGAGACGGCGGTGCTGCTGCCTGCCCCCATGCGGCGCAAGAGCGAGGTCAACGACCTCACCCAATGGATGGACGCCGCGGAGACCGATGGAGGGCTCATTCGCATCGGTTTGGCCCATGGCTCCGTGCAAGGTTTCGGCGCCGAGGGCGAGGCGAACAACCCCATCGCGGCGGACCGCGCGCGCTCCGCCGGGCTCGACTATCTGGCGCTGGGCGATTGGCACCGCACGCTGAAGATCGGCGAGCGGACCTGGTACGCCGGCACCCATGAAGCCGATGGATTTGGCAGCCAGGAGATCGGCAAGGTGCTGCTGGTCGAAATCGACGGGCCGGGTGCCGTTCCGCGCGTCAGCGAGCATCGCACCGGAAAATATCGTTGGATGACGCTGACAGAACGGGTAGGGCAAGGCGCGGACATCGCGGTCATCGACGCGAAGATCCGTGAACTGACGGATCTCTCTGCCGTGGTGATGCGCCTCAAGCTCACCGGCAGCTTGCCGCTTGAGGCCCGCGCCGCGCTGGATGGCCAGCTTGCCGGGCTCGATGCCGCCATGACCCATCTCGATATCCAGTTGGGCGACTTGCACATGCGGCCCACCCAGGAGGATATCGAGCGGATCGACTTTGACGGCGTGCTGCGGGAGGCGGCGGGAACCTTGCGCGCGCTGGCGGAAGATGCATCCCGCAGCGCAGCCGAACGCCGCCATGCCGAGGATGCGCTGGTCGAATTGTTCCTGCTCAGCGCACGAACCAGCGGCAGCGAGTCGCCATGAAGCTCACCAGTGTGACAGTCGAGGGCGTCGGGCGGTTCGGCACAAAAACCTCCATCGAGGGGCTGGGGGCCGGTGTCAATATTCTGTCGGCCAGCAACGAGGCGGGCAAGTCCACGATCTTCCGGGCCATCCGCGCCTGCCTGTTCGAGCGTCATGGTGCGGCCGGCAAAGAGATTGCGAAGCTCGCGACGGAAGGCCTGTCGTTGCCGGTGAGCGTGACACTCGGCTTTGAGCACGGCGGCAAGACCTATGAGCTCGCCAAGACCTTTATCCGCAGCCCGTCCGCCACTTTGCGCGAAGACGGCCGCGACATCGCCCGCGGGCGTGATGCCGATGAACGGGTGTGGGAGATCTTGGGGCTCGATCCGGGCGGCGGCCGCTCGGTGGACGAAGCGGCATTCGGCATCCTGTGGGTCCGCCAGGGGCAATCTTTCCATGCGCCAGAGCCACAGGGAGCTGCCGCCGGCGCCCTCAATGATGCCATCGGTCAGGAGGTGGGAAACCTCGTAGGGGGCGAGCGCGCCCGCCAGGTGATCGCATCCGTTTCGGCCGAACTGTCACGGCAGGTTACGGACAGCGGCAAGGCGAAGAAGGACGGCCCGCTGGATCGCGCAATACGCGACGTTGAGAACCTGACTGGCGAGCTCCAGCAAACCGAGACGCGGCTGCGCGAACTCGATGCGATGCTGGACGATCTTGCCCGGTTGCGCACCGAATTGAAGTCGGTGGCCGATCCGAACCAGGGCCACAGGCTGGGCGTGGAACTTGAAGACGCACGCCAGCAGCTGAAGGCCGCGGAAGAGGCCACGCAGGCCATCGGCCGCGCTGCAGCCGAAGAGCGCCAGAGCCACGGTCTTCTGCAGGCTGCAACCGACCGGCACACGGCGCTGTTGGAACGCGCCAAACGCATCGATGAGGGACGGCAACGAATTGCCACTGACGAACGGGCGTTGGCGCCGCTGAAATCCAGGGAGACCGACCTTCGCAAGGTGGTGAACGAAGCCTACGAGGCCCGCAAGCCGATCGATCCGGAACTCGCGCGGCTGGACGCCGAGGACCGCAGGCTCCAGCATCTCGCTACCCACGTGCAGACGGCGGCATCGATCGATGCGCTGAATGCCCGGCTGGTTTCGCTCACGGATTATGCAAGGCGGGTATCTGACATCGAAGCAAGGCTCAAGACGAACACCGTCGATGAACGGGCGATCGGCATCCTCGACGACATCGAAAAGAAGATCGGAGCGCTGGACGCTCGCCTCGAGGCCGCTGCCGCTCAGCTCGCGATCGAGATCCGCAATGACCAGACCGTCACACTGAACGGCGAGACGATCATCAACGCGGCAACGCGCGCCGTCACCGAACCGCTGACACTGCGTGTCGGTGATGGCGTCACCATTTCCATCACCCCGCCGCCTGGAGAGCTAGCCACAGCGCAGACCGAACGCGACAAACTGGACCGGACGCGCCACGCTCACCTGCAACAACACGGCGTTGCCTCGGGCGATGAACTGCGGCGCCGGCGCAGCGAACGGATGTCGGATGAAGCGGAACAGCGGGCCCTGAAAGCGGAGCGGACCGCGCTCGGCATCAAGGACACCCCTGCAGCGGAGATCTCCAAACTCACCGCCGGCCGTGATCAGATCGCCACGGAGACCGCTGCGCTGCTGGCCGCGCACGGCCTCGAACACCTGCCCTCGCGCGGCGAGCTCGATCAGCGCCTGCAAGACCTCCGCCAGCGCAAGGATGCGCTCACTGTCGAACGCACCCGCCACGATGGGGCGATCGAGGCATCGAATGATGAACTGCAGCGGGTTCGCGAGGAGCGTAGTGCCATTGAAGCCCGGATCAAGGAAATCGCCAATCAGCTCGTGCAGGATCTCGCCGCCCTGCCCGATGACCAGCGCGGCACATTGATCGGCGATGCGGCGAACCGCTGCGAGACATGCCGGGCCGAACACCGCATCAAGGCCGCAGCGCTGGAGGAGCTCCGCGCCAGGGCGCCGTCGGCGGAAGAAACCGAACGCCGCCGCAACCGGGTCGAGCGGCTTGCCGCCGCACTCGACACACGCAGGCAGAACGCCGCCTCACTCGGCACCCGGATCGCCAACCTGGAGGGCCGCGTGCAGAGCCTGGGCGGCGACGGGCTGGGCGAGGAGGCCGCGACGCTCCGTGACCAGCTCGCGGTGGCGCAGACCGAGCGCGACCGCCAGCAGGCCCGTGTCGACACGCTGAAACTGCTCCGGACAGTCGTGCAGGATGCCTACGACACAAGGCGCGAACAGCTGAACGCGCC
>CAZECZ010000065.1:0-2034 GCA_964510815.1 uncultured Aestuariivirga sp. | reverse complement strand
TCCGGACAGTCGTGCAGGATGCCTACGACACAAGGCGCGAACAGCTGAACGCGCCGCTGAAGCGCCATCTCAAGCCGTTCCTTCATGATGTCTTCCCCGGGTCCGACATCGATCTCGGCGACGGCTTCAAGGTCGAAAGCATCCGCCGCAATGGTCCGGGTACGGAGCACTTCGAGCGGCTGTCAGCCGGCACCCAGGAACAGATCGCCGTGCTGGTGCGCCTCGCCATGGGCGCGATGATCGCGGAAAAGGGCAACGAGGTTCCAATCATCCTCGACGATGCCCTGGTGTTTTCCGACGACGCCCGGATCGAGCAGATGTTCGACGCGCTGAACCGCGCCGGCCGCCGCCAGCAGGTGATCGTGTTCACTTGCCGCGCCGCCTCTTTTGCGTCGCTGGGCGGCCGCCCGCTCTCCATCGCCTAAGCCAGGTCAGGGCCCGCGGAACGACTGGACGGTCTTGGCCCACACCCAGGCCATGTCGGCGCCCGCCACGGGAAGGCGGCGTGACGAACCAGCGCGCGTTCCCGCCCACACACCAGTCACCTGGCCCTCGGTAAAGCCCACGAACCAGGCATCGCGGTTGCTGTCGCTGGTGCCCGTCTTTCCCCCGGCACCCTTGATCGACGCGGCCCCCTTGCCGGTGCCCTCGGCCACCACCTTCTGCAGCATCTGCTTCATGGCCAGAGCCACCTCGCGGTCCAGCACGCGGCGGCGCTGATCAGCCAGCCATGACACCACATCGCCGGAGGAATCGACCACTGCCACGAAGCCATGTGGACGGATACCAACACCACCATTGGCAAAGCACGCGAAACCTCCGGCAAGCTGCAGCAGCGACACCTCGCTGGCGCCGAGTGCCAGCGCCTCGTCATCGCGGAGTGATGCCGTGATCCCCAGGCGCTTCACCATTTCCGCCACCTTGTCGTAACCCACCTCGCGCAACAGCCGCACCGAAGCGATGTTGGCGGACCGGCTCAGCGCATAGGCCAGTGTCACGCGGCCATAATGGCGGTCCAGCATCGCCCTGCTCCAGCGTTCGCCAGATTTCGGTCCATCGAGCAGTTTCGAAGCGGGCGTGAAGCCGTTCTCCAGCGCCGTTGCGTAGATGAAGGGCTTGAATGTGCTGGCGGGTTGGCGCAGGTCGCCCGCGATACCGTTGGACTGGTCGAGCGCATAGCTCCAGCCGCCCATCATGGCAGCCACGCGGCCGTCGAGCTTCATGGTGATGAAGCGCACCGCGTCCTTCATCCGCACCTGCCTGGCCTTGAGCGCCTGGGCGAAGGCGCCTTGCGTCTGGGCCTGGGTCATGGCCTCGAAAGTGAGCGCCACCCGCATGCCGGATTTCAGAGCGATGCCCTGGGCTTCGATATCCCTCAGCACCCAATCGGTGAAATAGCGCGTCTCGAACACATATGGATTTGTCTTGCCGCCCCCCACCTTGAGCGCCGCATAGCGCTTGCGCTCAGCGGCGGTGACGTAGCCCTCCTCCGCCATCGCCGACAGCACCACCAGCGCCCGCGCGCGGGCCGCTTTCGGATTGCTGCTCGGATTGTAACGGCCCGTCGCCCGCATCATGCCGGCCAGCTCCGCGCCCTCCAGCGGATTGAGGTCGCGCGCCCGTTTGCCGAAATGCATACGCGCCGCTTGCTCGATGCCGACGATGGGCTTGCCGTTGGCATAGCCGAACTCCATGCCGTTGAAATAGGAGAGCAGGATTTCATTCTTACTCATGGCGGATTCGAGACTGAGCGCGCAGGTGATCTCATGGCTTTTGCGCAGCAGGGCCCGGTCACGGCTCAAAACGCGGTTCTTGCACAGCTGCTGTGTGATGGTGCTGCCCCCCTCGGCCCGCCCGCGGGTGATGAGGCGCCAGCCACCGCGGCCGATGCCATAGGGATCGATTCCGTTGTGAATGCGAAAACGCCGGTCCTCGATGGCGATCAACGCATTGCGGACATGCACTGGAATCTCGAACAGCGCCACCTGCGGGCCGCAGAAGCAGGTATATTGCAGCGCGCCATCGGCGGTGCGC
>CAZECZ010000064.1:0-22374 GCA_964510815.1 uncultured Aestuariivirga sp. | reverse complement strand
TGGTCGCGATGGTGAAGCTGTCGCGCTTGCCCTTGATCGCCCGGCCCACCAGTTCTTCGTTCTTGCCGACGCCATACATGTCGGCGGTGTCGAGGAACGTGACGCCGAGCTCCAGCGCCCGGTGAATGGTGGCGATCGATTCCGCCTCGTCCTGTCCGGCATAGAATTCTGACATGCCCATGCAGCCGAGACCCTGGGCCGATACCGTGAGGGGGCCGAGTTTACGCGTTTTCATCAGTCAATCTCCTGTTGAAAAGGTGCTCCACATTGCTGTGGAGGACTGTCGGCAGTCTATCCCATCCCTGACACGGTTTGCACGGCAACGTAATGCCAGCAGGTTCCCAAAAATGACATGGCCGGGTCAAGCCCGGCCATGATGAAGACTGACTTAGCGCACTAATCATGCACCCTTCTGCGGTCGCATGTCTTCCTTGCGGATGCCGGCCACTTCCACGGGCTTCTTCATGGCGTCGCGGCGGAAGGGCTCGCCCAGTTCCTGGTTGATCATCGCCTCGATGAGCGTGGTCTTGCCGTGCTTCATCTGGTCGTCGATCGCCTTGGCCAGCGCATCGCGGAGTTCGTCCATGGTGCGGGCCACCACGCCCTGCAGTCCGCAGGCCTTGGCGATGCCGGCATAGGAGACTTGTTCGTCGAGCTCGGTGCCGACGAAGTTGTCGTCATACCACAGCGTCGAGTTGCGCTTCTCCGCACCCCACTGGTAGTTGCGGAACACGATCTGGGTGATGGCAGGCCATTCCTTGCGGCCGATGGCCGTGAGTTCGGTCACCGCGATACCGAAGGCACCGTCGCCCGAGAAGCCCACCACGGGCGTATCCGGGCAGCCGATCTTGGCGCCGACAATGGAGGGAAGGCCGTAGCCGCAGGGACCGAACAGGCCCGGCGCCAGATATTTCCGGCCCGCCTCGAAGGTCGGATAGGCATTGCCGATAGCGCAGTTGTTGCCGATGTCGGAGGAGATGATCGCTTCCTTCGGCAAAGCCGACTGAATGGCGCGCCACGCCATGCGGGGGCTCATCCATTGGGGCTTGGCGTCACGGGCGCGCTGGTTCCACGTCGTGCCCGGATCGTCATCCTCGTGGTCCATGGAGGAAAGCTGCTGGGCCCAGCGCGACTTGGTGGTGGCGATGAGGTCGCGGCGAGCCTTGCGATCATGATCGCCAGCCGAGGAAGACAGCTTGGCAAGAATGCTCTCCGCCACTTTCTTGGCGTCGCCGACGATGCCGACGGCCACCTTCTTGGTGAGGCCGATGCGGTTCGGGTTGATGTCGGCCTGGATGACCTTGGCGTCCTTCGGCCAGTAGTCGAGGCCGTAACCGGGGAGCGTCGAGAATGGGTTGAGGCGGGTGCCCAGTGCCAGCACCACGTCTGCCTGCTTGATGAGTTCCATGCCGGCCTTGGAGCCATTGTAGCCCAGGGGCCCGGCGAACAGCGGGTGCGAACCGGGGAAGGCATCATTGTGCTGGTAGCCGACGCAGACCGGCGCGTCGAGCCGTTCCGCCAGGGCCTTCGACGCCGGGATGGCGCCGCCGATGACGACGCCTGCTCCGTTGAGGATCACCGGGAACTTGGCGTCAGAGAGGAGCTTCGCTGCAGCAGCGATGGCATCCTCGCCACCAGACGGGCGCTCGAACTCGACGATGGCCGGAAGCTCGATGTCGATCACCTGGGTCCAGAAATCGCGCGGCATGTTGATCTGGGCAGGCGCTGACAGCCGCCTGGCGTTCATGATCACCCGGTTCAGCACTTCTGCAACGCGGGAGGGATCGCGCACCTCCTCTTGGTAGCCCACCATGTCCTTGAAGGCGGCCATTTGCTCGACTTCCTGGAAGCCGCCCTGGCCGATGGTCTTGTTGGCAGCCTGCGGCGTCACCAGCAGGAGAGGCGTGTGGTTCCAGTAGGCGGTTTTCACGGCGGTGACGAAATTGGTGATGCCCGGGCCGTTCTGGGCGATCATCATGCACATCTTGCCGGAGGCGCGGGTGAACCCGTCCGCCATCATGCCGCCCGAGCCTTCATGGGCACAATCCCAGAAGGTGATGCCGGCCTTGGGGAAATTGTCCGAGATCGGCATGAAGGCCGATCCGATGATGCCGAAGGCATGCTCGATGCCGTGCATCTGGAGAACCTTCACAAAGGCTTCTTCGGTGGTCATTTTCATGAGTGCGTTCCTTCACGTCGGATGGGTGATGGGGCCTTCCTAGCCCCGACACTGGCACCACGACAGCGCCAGTTCAACCCGACCCATCCCGCCAGAGGGCTACGTCCACAGCGCCCGGAGGCCGAAGAAGGCTGTGTCCTTCACCCGCCGGGCGATGCCTTGCGCAGCCGAATTCCTCGGATCGGTGCAGTAGGTCATGCTCCAGATCACGCGGCGCTCGCCCGCGGCGATGGGCGTCACCTTGTGAATGACGCGGGCACCCTCGAACACGATCAGGCGATTGGGCGGCGTGGCGATCTCCGTCTCACGGCCGCGGATCTTGGCTTGCAGACGCGCCGCCGACAGGCCGCCATCCGCGCCCCGGTTCACGACGGGGATGAGCAAGGTGAAATGCCGTCCCCGGTAGAAATTGTGGTCGTAGTGCCAGCCGATGTGGTCGCCCGGTTTCTCGTAGAACAGGACCGAGCACGACGATTCGTCGTGGAGTGGCGTCGGATGGAGACGCGCGCCGATGAGTTCCTCGGCGATCCGGCGCAGATGGTCGCCCTGATAGAGCGCGATGATGGACAGTGCCATGGCACGCAGCGTCGAATAGGCCACCGTGCCGCCCTTCTTGTGGGCGGGAAGATAGCTCCGCTCGGTGGTGACCAGTGCTTCGATTTCCGTGCGCACCTGCTCGAAGCTGCGGGGATCGAGAACATCGTCAACGGCGGCAAGGCGGTCCGCAAACAGGGTGTGAGAGATGGTCTGAGACGCTGTCATGCGCGCAGACCTGATGGACGAAGTTGAAGGCTGTATGACGGCGGCGATCAGTATGTCTTGATCGCCTTGCGGCTGATCGAGAAGCCGTGCTTGCCGCGCTTGCAGGCGAGGCCGGTGGCTTCCGACGTGCAGCGGAATCCGTCCATTTTCCAGACATCTCCATAGTCGAGGATATTGTCCGAGCCGCAGCAGGAGGCGTCACCGACGTCATTGTAACGCTTGGTCTTGCCGAGGGGCCCGAGGATCACCCGCACATAGGACGGTTCCACCCGGTCGCAAGACAGTTCCGGCCCGCCATCGACGGGCTCATAGACATCGGTGCCACCTTGCGGCGTGTACACGCAACCGATGTTGCCGGACGGCATGGTGAACTCGATCTGGCCCTGGTCGTTCTCGTCGAAATCGACGGCAAGAGCGGGCATGGTGAAGACGGCAAGTGCCAGTACCGTTGCGGCGAGGCGGATCATTCGAGGTGCTCCAAAGGGCATAAGCGTATGAACTTGGACGCCAACCTAGGCTGGCCGACCTGAACGGCGGCTGAAGGCTGGCTCAACTTCGGCAGGCGATCAGCTCGATGGTGATCCGGCAGTCGTCATCGGCGAAGCCTGCTATGGCGAGACCCGTGGAGGCGGGGCCGGGCGTGGCATAGTGGGCGTTGCGAATGCGCATGTTGGCGTAGAGGTCCTCGGCATTGGCGCCGCCCACATAGAATGTCTGCTGTTTCACCACGTCAACGAAGCTCAGGCCGTCGGCGGCAAGCGCTTCCCCGAAGGCGGACATAATCGATTGCGCCGCGCCAGCCAGGCTTTTCGACGGAGTTAGGGAACGGCCAGTGAGACCAAGGTAACGGCCCACCCTGCGCCGTGTGAGGCGGACCTCGCCCACAGATTCGATGTGCGTCACGCCGGGTTCCGGCGCGAAGACCAGGTCTGCCAAGGCCTCGCCGCCGGCCGGCAGGCGGCAATCCACCCGGCATCCGGCATCAAAAATCTCCGGTGGCAGATCCATACCGGACAGGCCGTAGAGCCTGGCCGAAATCAGCCGGTCCATGGACAAGCCGGCGCCACGGGCGATGACCTCTACATCACTCACCGGGCCAGCGAGGTGAACGAGATCGCCGGTTCGAACGCAGCCTCCGGTCAGGACGGCAGATGAGTCCTCCGCACCGTAGGCGTCGATTTCGACGCGCATGCCCGGGTAGTAGAAGGGCGGCACGCCGATGGCGACGACCAGCGGCACAGGTGACAGGGCGTCCCTGAGGATGCGTTGGGTGTCAGCCAGATCGCCGGCATCGCCGTCGACATAGGCGACGAGCTTTGCGATGGACGAGGTTGTTATGCCGTGCGGTGAGAACTGCTTGCGGATGAGATCGGCGACGATGGCGAGCTGGGCCGGAAGATCACCGGGCGCAAGTACCGCGGCTTGCAGGTCGAGCGGACACTGCCCGCAGCACCAGAACTGGCCGTGGTCGATCACGCCGAGCGAATAGGGGACGTCGATCCCCATTGCCCAGTGCGAACCGAAGGGAACGAAACGGCGCGCCATGGGGGGCCGCTACTTCAGCTCGATCTCGATGAAGGCGTATTCGCCATCGTTGGCGTTGATGACGTCATGCTCGACACCCTTGTGCCGGAAATAGGGAACGCCCTTCTTCATCTCGGCGTCCGCCGTGCCCGCCGGGGTTTCAAGCCGCACCTTGCCGTCCATCAATGGCACCACGACATAGTCGTGGCCATGTACATGCCAGCCAGTGTTGGCACCGGGCGCAAAGCGCCATTCGGTGACGACGACGCGATCATTGTCGATGAAGACGGTGGGCTTGGCGGTGCCGGTCATGGCGAAACTCCTGTCAGCGGAACCACGCCAGAATGATGGGCACTAGGATGGCCGTCAACACGGCATTGAGACCCATGGCGATGCCGGCGAATGTGCCAGCCACTTCATCGACGACGAAGGCGCGAGCTGTGCCGATGCCATGGGCTGCAAGCCCAGCGGCAAAGCCGCGCGCCGCATAGTCCGTCATGCCAAGTGCGTTCATCAGCGGCGTCACGATGACGGCGCCGATGAGCCCGGTGAGTATGACCAGCACGGCGGTGAGTGCGGGAATGCCGCCGAGCCCCTCGGAGATGCCCATCGCCACCCCGGCCGTTACGGACTTCGGCGCAATCGACGCCAGGACGTCATGCGGTACGCCGAAGGCCGCGGCAATCGCTAGTGCGGACACGGTCGCAGTGACGCCGCCGGCGATCAGGGCCGCGAGCATCGGCACCAGATTGGCCTTCACCCGCGCCAGATTGCGATAGAGCGGCACGGCGATGGCGACGATGGCGGGGCCGAGCAGAAAGTGCACGAATTGCGCGCCCTCGAAATAGGTCTTGAAGGGCGTTGACGTCGTCCACAGCACGGCGACGATGAAGATTACCGAAACCAGCACCGGATTGACCACCGGATGGCGGCCGGAGCCTTGCGCGATGCGGTCGGCGATCACGTAGACCACGACTGTGATGGTGAGCCACAGCAGCGGCGTGGTGGAGAGGTAGACCCAGAGGTTCGCCGTCATGACTGCGTCCGCTTCATAAGGCGCGCCACGGTGACGAACACCCAGACCGTGACGGTGAGCGACAATAGGGTCGAGACGACGAGGGCGAGCGACAGCGCCAGCCAGTAATTGCCGAGAATGTCGAGTTGATCGACTACGCCCACGGCGGCGGGCACGAACAGGATGGACAGGTTTTGCAGCAGGCCTTGGGCGAAGCGTCCGGCACCCGTATCGGTGATCGTGTCGGGCGAAGGGCCGCCGTAGCGTCCACGGACAACGAAGAAGCCAAGCAGCAGCAGAAGTCCGATCACCGGGCCGGGCACCGGTAGCCCAAGCCCACGCGCCAGAGCCTCCCCGGCGAGTTGGCAGATCAGCAGTGCAGCAATTCCCTGGAGCATGGCTGACCCTATCCGGACAAGGCTTGGAAATCCATCTGTGACGTTATAATATAACACGCATGTCGTTTCCCGAACCCCATCACAACCACGCCAAGTGCACGGCCGAGCTCTTGTCTCGCGCCGAGCGGACCTGCGAGCGGCGGGGATCGCGCCTCACCGGGCAGCGCCGGGACGTCCTGAACTGCGTGGCGCAAAGCCATGCGGCCGTGGGCGCCTATGACATCATCGAGCGCATGGCCGAGCGCGGTCCCCGGCCGGCGCCGATCACCGTCTACCGCGCGCTTGATTTCCTCCAGGCCCATGGCCTCGTCCACAAGATCGAAAGCCGCAACGCCTTCGTCGCGTGCAGCCACGCCCACGATGGCCATCCCGCCGCCATGCTGATCTGCGAGACCTGCGGGCTCGTCGCCGAACTCGACGCGCCGAGGGTCTTCGACGATCTCGAAGTGCTGGCGGGGGCGCAGGGCTTTACCGAGCATCGCACCGTCATCGAGCTCTCGGGCCTCTGCGCCATGTGCGGAGGGGCCGCCTGATGCTCAAGGTGCAGAACGCATTGCTGAGTGCGCGCGAAGCGACCCTCGTCATCGCTGGCCGCACCATTCTCGACCGTGTGAACCTCGACGTGAGGCCCGGCGAGATCGTCACTGTCATCGGACCAAATGGGGCCGGCAAGTCGACACTGGTGCGCTGCATGCTGGGATTGCAGCCGCTGACGTCTGGCCAGATCGTCCGGCGCGACAAGCTGCGGATCGGCTATGTGCCGCAGCGCTTTCCGCTGACGCCCAACGTGCCGCTGGATGTGCGCCGACTTCTGTCGCTGACGCTGAAAGCGGCCGAGCCCGATATCGATGACGCCTTGCAGGAAACGGGCATTCCGCACCTCAAGGACGCCAGCGTCGCGCGGCTCTCGGGCGGTGAACTGCAGCGCGCCCTTCTGGCCCGCGCATTGTTGCGCAAGCCTGAACTGCTTGTTCTTGATGAACCGGTGCAGGCGGTGGACTTCATGGGCGAAGCGCGCATGTACGAATTGATTTCCAACGTGCGCCGCCGCCATGGCTGCGGCATCCTGATGGTGAGCCACGATCTTCACATGGTGATGGCGGAGAGCGACCACGTGGTATGCCTCAATGGCCATGTGTGTTGCGAAGGCGGTCCCGGCAGCGTGCAGCAGGACCCGGAATTCGCCAAGCTCTTCGGTCCCGCCGCGGCCCGCATGATCGCGGCCTATACGCATCATCACGATCATGACCACGAGAGTCACGATCATCACGACCACCATCATGACCACAAGCACTGACGCCCGTGTTTGACATCCTCTCTGCACCCTTCTTCCAGCGCGCGCTGATGGCCGGCCTCGGCGTGGCGCTCGTCGCCGGTCCCGTTGGCTGCTTCATCGTCTGGCGCCGCATGGCCTATTTCGGCGAGACGCTGGCCCATTCCGGATTGTTCGGCGTGGGTCTCGGCCTTCTGCTGGGCTTCAGCCTGACGCTGGGCGCTGCCGCTACCGCCGTCGCCGTGGCGCTGATCCTGATCCTGCTGAAGCGCCAGCGCGCACTCGCCACCGATACGCTGCTGGGCATCCTGTCTCATTCGTCGCTGGCACTGGGCCTCATCACGGTGAGTCTCGTCACCGGTGCGGCGGGCGATCATATGGACCTGCTGTTCGGCGACATCCTCACGGTCTCGTCGCGCGACGTGCAGATCGTCTGGGTCGGCGGCGCGCTGGTGCTGTTCGTCCTCGCCTTCCTGTGGCGTGACCTGATCGCCGTGTCAGTGCATGAGGAACTGGCGGAAGCCGAGGGTGTCAACGTCCAGCGGGTGGAGCTCGGATTTATCCTGCTGATCGCGTTGATGACGGCGATTTCCATGAAGATCATCGGCTTGCTGCTGATCACGGCACTCCTGGTGATTCCGGCGGCGGCGGCGCGCCGGCTCTCGGGAACGCCCGAGCGCATGGCCGTCATCTCGGCGGGGGTCGCTGTGCTCGCTGTCGTGATGGGTCTCGCGGCGTCGGCCTTTGCCAACGTGATCTCGGGACCAGCCATCGTGTTGTCGGCTGGCCTGCTCTTCGTCTTGACCCTCGTGGTCCCGCAGCGCATCTAGGCAGCTATGAGTTATTCAGCGATCAAGTCCCGGCGGCAGTCCTTGCCCGTGCACGTCGGCCACGTGACGGTGGGTGGCGGTGCCCCCATCGCCGTGCAGTCGATGACCAATACCGACACGGCGGATGCCGAGGGCACCGCAAAGCAGACCGCAGACCTCGCCCGCGCCGGCTCCGAACTGGTGCGCGTGACGGTTGATCGCGACGAGGCCGCGAAGGCCGTGCCGAAGATCCGCGAGTTGCTGGACAAATGGAATGTGAATGTGCCGCTGGTGGGTGACTTCCACTACAACGGCCATACGCTGCTGAATGACCATCCGGCCTGTGCCGAGGCGCTGGCAAAATACCGCATTAACCCCGGCAATGTGGGCTTCCGCGAAAAGAAGGACCGCAACTTCTCGATGATGATCGAGACGGCGCTGAAGTTCGACCGGCCGGTGCGGATCGGCGTCAACTGGGGCTCGCTCGATCAGGCGCTGCTGACCGAACTGATGGACTTGAACCACAAGCAGGCCGAACCCATGGACGTTCGCGAGGTGATGCATGAGGCGGTGGTGCAGTCCGGAATCCTTTCGGCCGAGCGCGCCTTCGAGCTTGGCTTGCCGAGGGACAAGATCATCATCTCCGCCAAGTGCTCGGAGGTGCAGGACCTGATCGCCGTCTATCGCCTGCTGGCGTCGCGCTGCGAATACGCGCTGCATCTCGGATTGACCGAAGCCGGCATGGGCTCCAAGGGCATCGTCGCCTCCACGGCGGCACTGGGCGTGCTGCTGCAGGAGGGGATCGGCGACACCATCCGCATTTCATTGACCCCGGAGCCCGGCGGCGACAGGACGCGCGAAGTCATCGTGGCACAGGAGATCCTGCAGACCATGGGGCTCAGGAGTTTCGCGCCGATGGTCATCGCCTGTCCCGGCTGCGGGCGTACGACATCGACCGTGTTCCAAGAACTGGCGCAGGACATCCAGACCTACATCCGCGTGCGGCTGCCCGACTGGCGGCGCGACTATCCCGGCTTCGAGACGCTGTCGCTCGCGGTGATGGGCTGCATCGTCAACGGCCCCGGCGAATCGAAGCATGCCGACATCGGCATTTCATTGCCCGGCACCGGCGAACTCCCCGCCGCCCCCATCTTCATCGACGGCAAGAAGGTGACAACGCTGCGCGGTGAAAACATCGGCGCGCAGTTCAAGGAGATCGTCGAGGGGTATGTGCGGGAGCGGTGGGGATCTCCGTAGTCCGTCACCCCAGCGAAGGCTGGGGTCCAGCTTTCTTTTCGGATGTTGAGCGGGATGCCAGCCTGCGCTGGCATGACGGAAAGAGGGAGTTACTTTCGACGCGTAACCATGAAGCGTGCGGCTTCACTGAGAATCGACGACCGTTTGCCAAAGCCTTCCACCGCCGCCACTGCTTCCTCGGTCAGCGCAGCCGCCCTTTGCTTCGCCCCTTCCAATCCAAGCAGATCAACGAATGTCGCCTTGCCGAGGCCCTTGTCCTTCTGCGTCGCCTTGCCCAGCGCTTCCGGCGTCGACTCCACGTCCAGGATGTCGTCAGCGATCTGGAAGGCCAAGCCGATCTTCTCCGCATACTGACGAAGCGGGGAGGGGTCGGCGCCACCAAGGATGGCGCCCGCCTCGCAGGCGAAGCGGAACAAGGCGCCGGTCTTCATCGACTGGATGAGCGTGATGTCCTCCAGCGTCTGGCCGGTCTGGCTTTCGGCCGCGATATCGAGCATCTGGCCGCCCACCATGCCGGCCATGCCGGCAGCCCTGGCCAATCCTGAAACCAAAGCCAGGCGCACTTGCGGATCAGGATGGGTCGCCTCATCGCTGAGGATCTCGAAGGCGAAGGTCAGCAGCGCATCGCCGGCGAGGATGGCGGTGGCCTCGTCAAATGCCTTGTGGACAGTGGGGCGTCCGCGGCGCAGATCGTCATCGTCCATGGCAGGGAGATCGTCGTGGACCAGCGAATAGCAGTGGAGAACTTCCAGCGCCGCACCAACCCGGAGTGCGCGCTCGCGCGGCACGTCGAACAGCGCCGCTGATTCGATGACCAGGAATGGCCTGAGCCGCTTGCCTTGCCCCAGGGCGGCATAGCGCATGGCCTCCACGACCCGGCTGGCCGGCGACACGCCAGGCGGCAGCAACCGGTCGAGGAGAACATCGGTCTCGGCCGCTGAGCGGGCCAGGGCGTCTTCGAAGGACAAGGGATCATTCCTATGCTAAGCGCGTTCCTGTTAGGATGATGAGCGAGGAAACTCAACCAGCAGCGATGCCGCCCCCGGCGATGGTCGGGCGGCTGCCGGAGACGGGACGGGACCGGGTGCGCCGCCTATTCAAATGGCTGTTTTATTGCGTGCTGGCGCTGGTGGCATGGCCCGTGGTGATGACGCTGGTCTATGCGGTCGTGCCGCCGCCGGTCTCCAACATCATGCTGCTGAGGGCCATTAACGGGGCGGGGATCGACCGGCAGTGGGTGAGCCTCGACGAGATGTCCCCCAATCTGCCGCGCGCCGTGATGTCGTCGGAGGACGCGCGATTCTGCGAACATTGGGGCGTGGATTGGGCCGAATTCCAGGACGCGGTGCTGGACCCGATCGATGCCGGCGAGGCGCCCTCGCGCGGTGCCTCGACGATTTCCATGCAGACCGCCAAGAACCTGTTCCTGTGGGACGGCCGTTTTGCCATCCGCAAGATCCTGGAATTGCCGCTGGCCCTCTATATGGATTTCATCTGGTCCAAGCGCCGGATGATCGAAGTCTATCTCAACATCGTCGAATGGGCCCCCGGCGTCTATGGTGCCGAGGCCGCCGCCCGATACCATTTCAAGAAGTCCGCCAAGGACTTGACCCGCAAGGAGGCCGCGCTTCTGGCGGCCGTGCTGCCCAATCCCATCAAGCGCAACGCGGGCAAGCCCTCCAAGGGGGTGCGCGCCATCGCCAATCGCCTCACGGTCCGCATGAAGCAAATGGACCCCTATCTCACTTGCCTTAAGCCCTGAGCGCGGTTATAAGCCCCGCCAACGCGTGGCGTGGGGCCAACCCCGCGCCCCATTCTTATGGAGTTTCAAATGGCCGTTCCACGCAAGAAAATGTCCAAGAGCCGTATCGGCATGCGCCGTTCGGGCCACCAGGAGCAGACTGTGACCTGGGTGGAAGACAAGAAGTCGGGCGAGCTTCGCCGCCCCCACCACATCGACCTGAAGACCGGCATGTACAAGGGCCGCCAGGTGATGGACGTCAAGCAGGACGCCTGATTGCTCCTGCGACGGGTTTTGAAAGGCCAGCCTTTGGGCTGGCTTTTTCGTTTTGGGAACAGGGACTTACTGACAAGTTTCCGGCATTCTCCGATGCTGCCATGGCGTTAACCGCATTGGCCCGCCTCTTGCAGTATGGTGAAACATGCTCGTCCCGAACTGGACCCTGATGGATTGTACGATCGCCGCCGGTGCTCCGGCCGTGGTGCCGCGCTGGCGTGCGCTTGCGAGCCGGGGTCTGGTGCCATCCGGGCACAACGCGCCGGAGGTCATGGCCGCTGCCTTTGCCCAATGGCCGAAGGGGAAATTGGCACTGGTGGAAGATGCGGAAGATCTGCGTCTGGCGCTGCCGCTGGTACGCCGCCGGCTTCCGGTGCCTCATTTCCAGAACTGGTCGTCTCCGATCAACTTCTATGGGTTGCCGCATGTCGACCGCAACGTTGCGGAAGCGGCGCTGACTGTGTTGCTCCGCAAGGTCGCGGCACCACTATTCCTGAAGGCCATCCCGATGCAGGGACCGCTGTGGGAGGCCGTGTCCGCAGCCGCGACTCATCTGACAGTTGTGCGCCGCTGGGAGCGTGCCGTCCTCAGGCCACAGGGCAGCTTCGAGCACTGGTTCGAGACGAATTTCGATCGCAAGCGCCGCAATACGCTGCGCCGCCTGTCGTCCCGGTTATCGGAGCAAGGCGATCTGGTCAGCGCGACTTTGACTGAAGCAGATGATGCAGGAGCTTGGGCGAGTCAGTTCCTGGCTCTTGAGGCTGCTGGCTGGAAGGGCCGCCGCCGCACCGCGCTGATGACGGACCAACGCACCGCCGCCGCGTTCCAGGCAGCCTGTGCCGCGCTTGCCGCGTCTGGCAATCTTCGCTTCTGGAAACTGGAACTTGACGGTATGCCGCTGGCGATGATGTTCGGCTATGCCGATGGCCTCGAGGTTTGGCTCGGCAAGATTGCCTACAGCGAAGATTACGCCAAGTATTCGCCTGGTGTGCAGGTGTTGCTGCATGCCACCAGCCAGCTCTTTGCCGAGGGCGTCGTCCAGGCGGATTCTTGCAGCGGGCCGGAACATCCCATGGTCGATCACATCTGGCGGGACCGTCTGCCGGTGGGCGATGTGCTGGTGGCGGGACCAACCGTCTCGCGCGGCGCCATCCTGGCGGTCATGGCGGCCGACCGTGCCAGACACAGCCTGAAGCCGGTCGCACGGGCCGTGCTCGACCGCTTCCGCGCCTGAAATATCCGCCGGGACATATAAAAGTGCCCGGGCCAATCGCTTGGTCCCGGGCACCCTGTACGGGGGTACAGAAAGGATCAGGCGGCGAGGGCCAAATCCGCGGCGGTGTAGGAATAGCCGAGATCGTCGGCGACCGCCTTGTAGGTAACCTTGCCGCGCGCCACGTTCAGGCCGTTCCGCAGGTGCGGGTCGTCCATCAACGCCTTCTGCCAGCCCTTGTTGGCGATGGCGAGCGCGAAAGGCAGCGTCACATTGTTGAGGGCGAAGGTGGAGGTGCGGGCCACGCCGCCCGGCATGTTGGCGACGCAATAATGAATGACACCATCCACCACATAGGTCGGTTCGGCATGCGTGGTGGCCTTGGACGTCTCGGCGCAGCCGCCCTGGTCGATGGCGACATCGACGAGCACGGAGCCCGGCTTCCAGTCCTTCAGCATCGCCTTGGTCACGAGCTTCGGGGCGGCAGCACCGGGGATAAGCACGCCGCCGATAACCAGATCGGCCTGGGCGCATTCATCTTCGACCGCACCCTTGGTGGAATAGATGGTCTTGAGGCCAGTGCCAAAGCGGGCGACCAGCTCTTCCATGCGGTCGGTCGACTTCTCGATGATCGTGACATCGGCGCCGAGGCCGAGCGCCATGGCCGCCGCATTGGTGCCGACGACGCCGCCGCCGAGGACAACGACCTTGGCCGGGGCAACGCCGGGAACGCCACCCAGCAACATGCCGCGGCCACCCTGGGCTTTCTCGAGGCAGTGCGCACCGGACTGGATCGACATGCGGCCGGCAACCTGTGACATCGGCGCCAGCAGCGGCAGCCCACCGCGTGCACTGGTGACGGTCTCGTAGGCGATGCAGATGGCACCGGAAGCGACGAGGTCCTTGGTCTGCTCCGGATCGGGTGCCAGGTGGAGATAGGTGTAGAGGATCTGGCCCTCGCGCAGCATCTTGCGCTCGACGGCCTGCGGTTCCTTCACCTTCACGATCATGTCGGCCTTGGCGAAGATCTCCGCTGCGGTCGGGATGATCTTGGCGCCGGCGGCTTCGTATTCGGCATCCGCCGCGCCGATGCCAATGCCGGCGTTGGTTTCGACCCACACCGTGTGGCCTTGGGAAACCGCTTCGCGGACGGAAGTGGGCGTCAGTCCGACGCGATATTCGTGGTTCTTGATCTCTTTCGGTACGCCGATCAGCATTTGAAGTTCCTCCCTGATGATGGAACTCAAATTACCTGATATGGCTTCGAAAGTTTTTCCGAAGAGCGTTCTGGAGCACTGCAGTATTGAAACTACATTCGAAAAAATGATAAGAAGATCGAATGAAATCGCCAGATATGGACCGATTGGACAAGATCATCCTGCGGGAGCTGCAAGGCAATGCACAGCGGCCGATTGCTGATCTGGCCGCAAAAGCGGGTCTTTCGCCATCCTCTTGCCATCGCCGGGTGAAGCTCCTGGAGGAGGCGGGCGTCATCACTGGCTATACCGCCAGTCTCAACCGGCAGGCCCTGGGTCTCGACAACATCTTCTTTGTCGAAGTCTCGCTCTCGGCCCAGACGGAGGAGGCCTTCCAGAAATTCGAGACGGCGGTGCAGCGTGTGCCGGAGATCCTCGAATGCCATTTGATGAGCGGACAGTTCGACTATCTGCTGCGGGTTGCCGCCACCGATGCCAGCGACTATGAACGCATCCACCGCTCGCGCATCTCGCGGCTGCCCAATGTCCAGCGCATTCAGTCGCTGCTGGCATTGCGCACCATCAAGGGCTGGGCGGGCTATCCCATTCCGGATTGATCCATGTTGAAAGACCTTCCCGTCCACATGCTCTGGGTTTCGGGCGAACTCTCGCGCCTCGCCCGCCTCAGCCTCGCGAGCTTTCGCGCCCACGGTTATCGCGTGACACTGTGGAGCTACGATCCGCGTCATCTCGGCGAGGGTGCCCGCGACGCCGCCGGAATCCTGCCAAAGAGCCGTGAGGACGAGGGCAATCTCCCTTATCTCACCAGCCTGTTCCGCTACCGCGTGCTGGCGGAACACGGTGGCATCTGGTCGGACATGGATGTCGTGGCCTTGAAAGATGATCCCGGCATTGCCGCGGCGCCGTTGGTCGCCTCCGAAAAGCGCCGGCCGTTCCGGCACGTCGAACCGACGGCGACGGGCGAAAGCCTGACCCAGGTGACCAACTGCTTCATGGCCAATCCGTCGCCGCGCGTTGGCGACCTCTGGCACCGGGCAACCGATGTCGTCGCGGCCTTCAACCCGGAGCACCGCACCTGGGAAAATGTCGGCCCGCATATGCTGTCCCGTCTCATGCTCGATGATCCGGACAATGGCGTCACCATCCTGCCGACCGACGCGGTGGACCCGGTGGCATGGTGGAATGTACCGGGCTATTTCCTCGAAGATCGTCCGCCGCCCAAGTCCCCCTTCATGCACATGTACGCGACGATCTGGGCCAGGCGCGATGTGGATGCGGAGCAGCCTTTTGCGCCGGATACGCTGGTGGGTCGCCTCTGGAAGAACCTGGGCCTTTAGGCGGCCCGGTTCACCTGCTGGTCGCGCCAGACCATGAGCAGGCCGGCTGAAATGACGATGGCTGCACCGATCCAGGTAAAGACATCCGGGAAATCGCCGAAGAACACCAGGCCGAAGGTCACCGCCCAGATCATCGCCGAATACTCGAACGGCGCCACGAAATTGGCTTCGGCATGTTTGTACGCGTTGACGAACAGGATCATGCCGCCTGCCGCCAACACACCCATGAGCGACATGACGGCTCCGTCTCGAAGATTCGGCATCACCCAGGCGCGCGACAGGAACTCCAGGCTCGGATGGCTGAATGGCCCGATGTGAAAGCCGTTGAACAGGATCGCCAGCAACAAGCCGACGGAAAAATAAATGATGTTCTGCCAGACTGCGATCACCACCGGGTTGACCTGCTGTGAAATCGGCCGGCCGATCATCTGGCCGATGGCGTAACCCATGGCCGACAGCAGCGCGAAGACCGAGGCCCATTCGAAATGTCCGGCAAATCCGGGCCGCACCATGATCATCACCCCGATGAAGCCGGCGATGATCGCAAGCCAGCGGTGCAGGCGCACGCGCTCGCCCAGGATGGGTCCGGCGAGGCCCGCCACGAAGAACGGCATGGTGAAATAGATCGCCACCGCGTTGGCGAGCGGCATGGCGGCGATGGCGAGAACGAAGTTCAGGTAGGCGAAGGACAGGATGGCGCCACGCATGAAGACCCGCCTGATCAACGGCGTGGCGATGAGCCTGAAGGCCTTCTGATGCCACAGGAAGATGAGGAGCAGCGGCACCGACCCGATGCAACGGATCATCAGCGTTTCATAGGCCGGATAGGTGCCGGACATCGACTTGACGATCGAGTCCTGCATCGAGGCAAGGCCGACGCCGCCAAGGATGCAGGCCACCGCCAGCAGCCTGTTATCGCGATGGGAGGCGCTCATGATTGGGCGATGGTCTCCGCCAGAAGCCGGATGCCGGGTTCGATCTTTTTCTCTTCGATGGAGGAGAACGCTAGGCGGAAGAAATTCCGCGGGGGGCGCTCGATTCCAAACGTCACCCGGCCCGGCTCGATCAGGATGCCCTTCTTGGCCGCGGCAACCGCCAGCTCGTCGCTGTCGAGCCGCTGCGGCCCCTTCACCCAGAAGCTGGTGCCGCCGAAGCTCGGGACGTGGGCCGACTGGGGCATGTGGGTGTGCAGCGCTTCGCCCATGATCTCCCAGCGGGTGCGGTAGGCGCGATGTAGCCGGCGGATCAGCGTGTCATGGTGGCCGAGCGACAGGAACAGGGCGGCGGTGCGCTGGTTGTTGTTGGGCGCATGCCGCACCATCAGGCGGCGGAGCGCCCGGGCTTCGACGACCAGTTCCTTCGGCGCGACCAGGAATCCGAGACGCAGACCCGGAAACAGGGTCTTCGACAGTGAGCCGACATAGATCACCCGGCCCTCGTCATCGAGTGACTTGAGCGCCGGGCAGGGTTCGTTCACGTAGTTGGTCTCGAACTCGTAGTCGTCCTCGATCACCACGAAGTCGTGCTTCGCGGCGCGTTTCAAGAGCTCCATGCGGCGCTCGAGCGGCATGGTGACCGTGGTCGGAAACTGGTGGCTGGGCGTGGTGAAGACGACGTCGGCACTGTTGATTGCCTCGGGAAGGGTCAAACCTTTCTCATCCACCGGGATCAGCGACACGCTGGGTGTCTTGAGCTTGAAGATGTTGCGCACGTCCGGATAGCCGGGCTCTTCCATGGCGACGCGTGTGGAAGGCCCCACCAGCAGGCTGGTCAGCAGGTAGAGCGCATTCTGGGCGCCGAGCGTCACCAGGATCTCATCGTCGCTCGCCATGATGCCGCGGCGCGGCAGGATGCGGCGGCGAATCTGCTCGACAAGCAGCGGATCGTCATGGGCCCAGGTGTCGTTGGTCCAGGTGCCGAGCCACTTCTTGCCCAGCGCCTGACGCGCGCAATCCCGCCACTCCGCCAGGGGAAACAGATTGTGGTCCACCTGGCCATAGATGAAGGGGTAGGCGTAGGATTGCCAGTCGAGCGGCTTGGTGACGTTGGCCTGCGCCGCCGGATCCTTGGTGAGGCGCCGGGCCCAGTCGACGGCGGCGCCGGACGGCTTGAGCCGAACCGCCGGTTTCTGCGGCGCGACCGTCGCCAGCGCCTTGTCCGAGACGTAGTAGCCCGAGCGCTCGCGCGCCACGAGGTATCCGTCGTCGAGCAGGCCCTGATAGGCGAGCACGACCGTATTGCGAGAAACGCCAAGGCTTTTCGCCATCTTGCGGGTGGAGGGGATGGGCTCTTCCCGCGCCAGTTGTTCATCAAGGATGGCGGACACCAGCGCCTCGCGGATTTGCGTCTGCAGGCTGGCGTGTTCGTTCCGCCGGATGTGGACAAGCCAGTCGCGCAAGATTGTTCCTGTGAAATGCCGTCTGGATCTATCATAGGGCCAATTCACCAATTAAGGTAGGGCAGATTCTGGCGATTTATTTGGGGATATGCGCATGCTGTCAGATGGCGTGACGTGGTTCGACGACTGGTTCGCCATCGAGCACGTGGCACCGGGTGTCGTTGCCATCGGCGAACCGAGGTTCCACCAGATCAACTGGAACTATCTGATCACCGGCACCCGCCGGGCCCTGCTGTTCGACACCGGTCCCGGCGTGCGCGATATATCCAGGGTTGTCCGGGCCCTGACCACGTTGCCGGTGACCGCACTTCCATCGCACATGCATTTTGATCATACGGGTTGCCTCGCGCGCTTCCGCAATATCGCTGTGGCCGACCTTCCTGTACTGCGCGCCTGCGAGAACGACAGCTGGCTCCATCCGGCAGATGAACTCTACGTGGGTTATTGGGAGGGCATGACGTGGACCCCGGTGCGGGTGAATGACTGGCTGCCGATCGGCGCCACGATCGATCTCGGCGGCCGCAAGCTGGAACTTCTGCATACGCCCGGCCATTCGCCGGATTCGGTGGCGCTTCTCGACCAGGACGCCGGCATCCTGTTCGCGGCGGACTTCGTCTATCCCGGTAAGCTCTATGCCCAGATCAGGGGCGCCGATCTCAAGGCGTACCTCGACTCCGCAGATGCGCTGCTGCCGCGCCTCATCAACGAGACGACGATCCTTGCCGCGCATGGCCGGCCGGATGCCAATCGCCTGCATCGGGCGCCGAGACTGGCGCGGCAGGATGTGGCCGATCTGGCCCAGAGCCTTCAAAGGCTGCGGGCCAGCAACCAGCGGCCGGACAGCTGGCCGGTGAACGAGCGCATGTCGCTGCTGTTATGGGAACCGGCGTTTGCCTCTTGGCAAGACCCGGTCTAATCATATAAAGACTTCTTTATATTGTTATCGAGAGGTTCCCATGGCCCGCCCGTCCTTCACCGAAGCCCTTGCCACGCGCCCTTGGCTGCTCGCCGATGGGGCGACGGGCACCAACTACTTCCAGATGGGCCTCGAATCGGGTGATGCACCGGAATTGTGGAACGAGGAGCATCCTGAGAAGGTGCGTGACCTCCACCGGCGCTTCATCGAGGCTGGCGCCGACATCATCCTGTCCAATACCTTTGGCGGCAACCGCCACCGCCTGAAGCTCCACCAGGCCCAGAACCGCGTGCGCGAGATCAATCTTGCGGCCGTCAAGAATGCCCGAGCGGAGGCCGATGCGGCTGACCATGTCGTTTATGTCGGCGGTTCGATCGGCCCCACCGGTGAGATTCTGGAACCCGTGGGAAGCCTCTCCCACGACGATGCCGTGAAGGCTTTCGAGGAACAGGCCATGGCGCTGAAGGAAGGCGGCGTGGATGTGCTGTGGATCGAGACCATGTCGTCGGAGGAGGAACTGAAGGCGGCGGTCGAGGGTGCTGCCAAGACAGGGCTTCCAATCGTCACCACCATGAGCTTCGACACCAATGGCCGCACCATGATGGGCATCACGCCCAAGGCGTTCGGCGCCATCACGGCGGCCCTTCCGGTGCAGCCCGTGGCCATCGGCGCCAATTGCGGTGTCGGTGCATCGGAACTGGTCGCGACAGTGCTCGGCATCTCGGCGGCACGCCCGGATGCTGCCGTTGTGGCAAAGGGTAATTGCGGCATCCCGCAATACGTCGACGGTCATATCCATTACACTGGCACGCCGGATCTCATGGCCGACTACGCTGGGATTGCCCTCGATGCCGGTGCCAAGATCATCGGCGGCTGCTGCGGCACCAGCCCCGAGCATCTCGCCGCCATGCGCAAGGCACTCGAAGCCCACCACAAGGGTGAGCGGCCCAGCATCGAACTCATCGAAGCACGGCTCGGCCCCGTATCGGAATTGGCAAAGGGCGTTGATACGGCTGCGGCAGGTGCCGCACGCCGCGAGCGCCGGCGCGGATAATTGACCGGTATCAAGGCCCGTGGCGGCTGCGGGCGGCATGATCGCCGCCATGTTGAATCCCGCCTATCTCAAAGGTGAAACGTGGGGCTTCCCCGGCGAGCCGGTGGAGGAGGTGGAGACCCACGCGGCCCATGTCCTTCTGGTTGATGGCCTGGCCTTCAAGATCAAGAAGGACGTGAAGCTTCCCTATCTCGACTTTTCGTCGGTGGAGAAGCGCCGCGCTGTTCTGGCGGATGAACTGGCGATCAACAAGGCCTTCGCTCCGGCGATCTATCGAGAGGTGAAGGACGTGCTGGGCGAGCCGGCGCTCGTGATGAACCGGTTTCCCGCCAATGCAGCACTGTCGTGGAAAGTGGCGCATGGCGGCATCGATCACCAACTGGCGGCGCGGCTGGCGGAGACCGCCGCCGAAGCCCATATCATTGCTCCGGCACGTGACACGCCGGGTTTCGACATCATGTCCGGATTGGCGGCGCAACTCTCCGACGCGTTCGTCAGCTCGCCCGACATCTTCAACGCCGCACAAACCCTTGAGTTTCACGCTCACTACTATGCCGCACTCAAGCAGCACAGGGGACTGTTGAACGCGCGCGCCGCAAATGGTCTGGTGCGCCGCTGCCACGGCGACATGCATTGCGACAACATCATCGTGATTGATGGCAAGCCGGTCCTTTTCGATGCCATTGAATTCAGCGAGAAGATCGCGACCATCGATGTGCTCTACGACCTCGCCTTCCTGCTTATGGACCTGTGGCGTTATGGCGAACGCGCCGCCGCCAATACAGTGCTCAATCACTATCTTGACTTGCGCCGCGAACAGGAAGACCTGAGCGGCCTCGCACTGTTGCCGTTGCTACAGTCCACCCGTGCCGGTGTGAGAGCGCTGGTAACGGCGGATCTGATGCATGAGCAAGGCGCAGGCGGCAATGCGAGGCAGCGGGGCACCGCGCTCGACTATTTCCGCTCCAGCATCGGCTATCTGAAACCGGTACGGCCGTCGCTCATCTGCATCGGCGGATTGTCGGGCACCGGCAAATCGACACTGGCGCGGGAGCTTGCACCCGACATCGGCGCCGCACCCGGTGCGCTGCATGTGAGAAGCGACGTCGAGCGCAAGATCATGGCCGGCGTCGCGATGACGGAAAAGCTGCCGCCGGAAAGCTATTCACGCGCCGCTTCCATGCAGGTTTATCACGTCATGTTGCTGCGCGCGGAGAAGGCGCTTCGCGCTGGGCACTCCGTCGTGCTGGATGCCGTCTTTGCGCGGGAGGACGAACGCCATGCGGCAGAGACGATGGCGAAACGTCTTCGCGTCCCACTTCACGGCTTCTGGCTTCAGGCGGAGACAGACGTCCTGAAGCAGCGCGTCAAGGAGCGGAGCGGCGACCCGTCCGATGCCGATGCGTCGGTCGTCGAGACTCAGCTGCAGTATGATCTCGGGCGCATGCACTGGACTCCCATCGATGCAGGGGGTAGCAGCGCGGACAGCCGCAATCAGGTGAAGCGGCATCTCGGAATCTAACCCTCGACGGATCGTGTCCCCAAGAACGACACTTCGCATTCTGACTATGCGCGCCGGTACGACAGTGAAGCCAAGATCCGTGCGCTCGTCGACGGCGTGCTGAACGGCACCTGGCCCGAACCGGACTGGAAGCACCGTGAGCACTGCGTCGCCACCGCCGGTTTGATGCTGCTGAAGCCTGAGATTGATCTTGACCGTGAACTGCCGGGCATCATCCAGCGATACAATGTCGCCCAGGGTGGTGCCAACACCGACACCGAAGGGTATCACCACACCATCACGCTGCTCTATCTCGCGGCCATCCGTGATTTCCTGCGACGGGCGGCAGTCGGTATCGACCCGGTTGAAGCGGTGCGGCAGCTTCTCCTGTCGCCCGTCGGCCGCAAGGATTATCCGTTCACCTACTACCGGCGGGAGACACTTTTTTCGAAGGACGCGCGCCGCGGATGGATCGCGCCCGACCTTGCCCAGCCGAGTTATCCTGTGGGGCCGGTCTAGACGAAGGCGTCGGTGCCGACCCGCCGTCCGAGCATGAAGCAATCGGAGACGAGCTGCAGCGGCGCGCCGTCCACATGGCTTTCGCCGGATTGGAGCAAGGCGGCGAAATGCTCATAGATGCGTTCATATTCTTCCGATGGCGCGGCAACGGTGAGCGTGCTGCCGACATGGAGTTCGGTGCCGCCCTTGCGCAATTGCAGCTTCAGGCCATCCGCAGTCTCGACGTCGATGTTCCAGGTCTGCTCGCCGGTCTGACGCCAGTCGAGGTCTGCCGTAAGGTTTGCGTCGCCCCGCCACGAAGGCTTGAAGCGAATTTGCGCGGCAATAGGTGTTGCCTTGTTGCTCGGCGTTTCGAGCAGGCAGGACTGGACGAAGATTGGTTCCGGCAGAATCTTCGTGACGATCGAGAAGGCATTGATGCCGGGATCGAACACACCGAAACCGCCTGGCTCCCAGATCCATTCCTGGCCCGGATGCCAGTGGCGCACATCTTCTTTCCACTCGATGTGAAGCTTCGTCACCGTCTTGCCGCCCAGCTGTCGCTGGGCCTCGTCGACAGCAGCATTGTATTGCGAGTGCCAGGTGGTGAAGAGGATTCGTCTCTGTTTCGCCGCGTGCGCGGTGATGGCATCGAGTTCGCCGACCGTTGGATGCGGTGGCTTTTCCATCAGCACGTGAAGGCCAGCATCGAGCGCGTCGCGCGCGATGTCGAAGCGCGGCTCCGGCGGCATGCACAGTGACAAGGCGTCGAGCTTGATGCCACTGGCGAAGAGTTCGGCCGGCGTCTTGAAGCTGGGAACATCCTTGTATGGGCCACGCGAAGTTACCACCGCTGCCAGTTCGAAGTCACCAGACTTGGCGACGACGGGCAAATGCTGATCCTGGGCGATCTTGCCCAGTCCGATGATGGCGAGCTTATGGGCCATGGCTATGCGTTCCTGATCTGGCGGGTGAGGGAGGAGAGCAGGGCGTCGACTACTGCTTC
>CAZECZ010000063.1:0-22511 GCA_964510815.1 uncultured Aestuariivirga sp. | reverse complement strand
TGGCCTTCGAGAACTACCAGGACATGCGCGCCGGCGACGTGATCGAATGCTTCCGTGTGGAGAAGGTCCAGCGCACGCTGGATTGATCGGACGATGACCAAAGGTCAGGCTCCATCCCAGCGCCAGCTCAGGGCGGGTGAACTCATCCGTCATGCGCTGGCCGACATCCTGATGCGTGGCGAGACAGGCGATCCGGAACTGGAGCGTCTCAAGGGCAGCGTGCACGAGGTGCAGGTGTCGCCCGATCTCAAGATCGCGACGGCCTATGTGCGCACGCTGGTCGCGGGGCAGGACGAGGCCCTTCTGCAGGCGCTCAACCGCAACCGGAAATATATCCGCGGTCTCATCGCGCCGAAGCTCGACATGAAGTTCATGCCGGAAATCCGCTTTCGCATCGACACGGCGCTGGATTACGCCGCCAAGATCGACGAGATCCTCAACAGCCCCGAAGTGGCGCGCGACCTCAAGCACGGCGAGGAATGAAGAAGCGCGGCAACCCGGTCCATGGCTGGGTCATTCTCGACAAGCCCTTGAGGCTGACATCCACCCAGGCGGTGGGGAAGGTGCGCTGGCTGTTCAATGCCCAGAAGGCAGGCCACGGCGGCACGCTCGATCCGCTGGCCACGGGCCTCCTGCCGATCGCGCTGGGCGAAGCAACCAAGACCGTCAACTACGCCATGGACGGCCGCAAGGTCTACCGCTTCACCGCCCGCTGGGGCGAGGAGCGCTCGACCGACGACATGGAAGGCGAGGTCACGGCGCAGTCGGACAAGCGTCCCACCGGTGCCGAGATCGAGGCCATTCTGCCCCGCTTTACCGGGGAAATTCTTCAGGCGCCGCCCGCCTTTTCTGCCATCAAGGTGGCGGGCGAGCGGGCCTATGACCTGGCGCGGGCCGGGGAGGCGGTCAATCTGGCACCCCGTCCTGTACAGATCGAAGACCTCTGGCTCATCGACATGCCGGACCAGGACCACGCCACGTTCGAGGTTTCCTGCGGCAAGGGCACATATATCCGGTCGCTGGCCCGCGACATGGGGCGATTGCTGGGCTGCCTTGCGCATGTCTCCATGCTGCGCCGGGTGAGCGTCGGGCCGTTTACCGAGGCCCACATGATTTCACTGGAAAAGCTGGAGGAGTTGCGTCATAAGGCCCCCGGCGGAAACGCCATGGAAGGGGCTCTACTCCCCATCGAGACCGTGCTGGACGGCATCCCGGCACTGGCCGTCGATGAAGAGCAGGCCCAACGCCTGAGGCAGGGACAATCCGTCCTTCTCAGAGGCGCGAATGCTCCCATCGCAGAAGATGCGGTTCTGGTGACCCACGGGGGAAAGCCCGTCGGCATCGCCGCCATCGAGCAGGGATCGCTCAAGCCGAAGCGTCTGTTTAACCTTTAACCATTTGGAGATGACCGAATGACCATGACTGCTGAGCGCAAGACCGCGCTCGTGAAAGAATATGCCACCAAGCCGGGTGACACCGGTTCGCCGGAAGTGCAGGTCGCGATCCTGACGGAGCGCATCAACTACCTGACAGACCACTTCAAGACCCACAAGAAGGACAACCACTCCCGCCGTGGGCTGCTGACTATGGTCAGCAAGCGCCGTTCGCTTCTCGACTATCTCAAGCGGATCGACGAGGGGCGCTACCAGACGCTGATCAAGCGTCTCGAAATCCGCCGCTAAGCCGGGTTTCAAAACATTGTACGAGCGGGCGGATCACCGAGTAGCCGCCCGCGTCCCCGTATCAAGAGTCCGGCAATAGGGCCGGACTTTCACGAGCCCAAAGGGGATGCCGTCCAGGTGTGGTGACGCGAGTGTAGCGGCGGCGAAGGGCACAGAGGAAACATACATGTTCAATATAGACGTTGAAGAAATCACCTGGGGCAGTGCGACGCTGCGCCTGGAAACGGGCCGTGTGGCGCGTCAGGCAGATGGTGCGGTACTGGCCTCGATGGGCGAGACGACCGTGCTCGCCACGGCCGTTGCCGAGCGGAATGCCAAGCCAGGGATCGACTTCTTTCCGCTGACCGTCAACTATCAGGAAAAGACCTACGCCGCCGGCAAGATTCCCGGCGGCTATTTCAAACGTGAGGGACGTCCGACCGAGCGCGAGACGCTGATTTCGCGTCTGATCGACAGGCCGATCCGCCCGCTGTTCGTCGATGGCTTCCGCAACGAGACACAGGTGATCGCCACCGTTCTGTCCTACGATCTCGAGAACGACACCGACATTCTTGCGCTGGTCGCATCTTCGGCGGCGCTGACGCTGTCGGGTATTCCGTTCATGGGACCGGTCGGTGCTGCGCGCGTCGGCTACATCAATGGCGAATATGTGCTGAACCCGACAGTCGAGCAGCAGAAGGAATCGGCGCTCGACCTCGTCGTCGCCGGTACGCAGGACGCTGTTCTGATGGTCGAATCCGAGGCCAAGGAACTTTCTGAAGAGATCATGCTTGGCGCCGTCATGTTCGGCCACCGGGGCTTCCAGCCGGTGATCGAGGCGATCATTCGCCTGGCTGAGCGGTCATCCAGGCCGCCGCGCGATTTCACGCCGCCCGATGAAGCCGCGCTTTATGAGCAGGTGAAGGCCATTGCCGAAGCCGATGTCCGCGCCGGCTATGCAATTCCCACCAAGGAAGAACGCCACGAGGCCGTCGCCAAGGCGAAGGACAAAGTTCTGGCGGCCCTCACAGGCGAGGACAAGCCCGATGCGCCGCCGGCCAACAAGATTGGCGAGGCATTCAAGCATCTCGAGAAGGATGTGGTGCGCAACAACATCCTCGACACCGGCCTGCGCATCGACGGCCGCGATACCAAGACCGTCCGCCAGATCGTGGCGGAGGCATCGGTTCTTCCCCGCACACACGGCTCGGCCCTGTTCACCCGCGGCGAAACCCAGGCACTGGTTGTCACCACGCTGGGAACCGGTGAAGACGAGCAGTACATCGACTCGCTCGACGGGACCCATAAGGGCACGTTCCTGCTGCACTACAACTTCCCGCCGTTCTCGGTGGGCGAGGTGGGCCGCATGGGTGGTACGGGCCGCCGTGAAATCGGCCATGGCAAGCTCGCATGGCGCGCCATTCATCCGCTGCTCCCAGCGCAGGACCAGTTCCCCTACACGATCCGCGTTGTCTCGGAGATCACCGAGTCGAACGGCTCGTCGTCGATGGCAACCGTGTGCGGTTCGTCCCTGTCGCTGATGGACGCGGGTGTTCCGCTGAAAGCACCGTGCGCCGGCATCGCCATGGGACTGATCAAGGAAGGTGACCGCTATGCGGTGCTCTCGGATATCCTGGGTGACGAGGACCATCTCGGCGACATGGACTTCAAGGTCGCCGGAACGGCAGATGGCGTGACCTCGCTGCAGATGGACATCAAGATCACCGGCATCACCGAAGAGATCATGAAGGTGGCGCTGTGGCAGGCCAAGGATGGCCGCATGCATATTCTCGGCAAGATGGCGGAGGCTCTCACGGGAGCGCGCGCTTCGCTTGGCGAACATGCGCCACGCATCGAGACGATGAAGATCCCCACCGACAAGATCCGCGAAGTGATCGGCACCGGTGGCAAGGTCATCCGCGAGATCGTGGAGAAGACCGGCGCCAAGATCGACATTCAGGACGACGGAACGGTGAAGGTGGCTTCTTCTTCCGGAACCGCCATCGAGGCGGCCGTCAAGTGGATCAAGTCCATCGTTTCCGAGCCGGAAGTGGGTGAGATCTATGATGGCAAGGTGGTGAAGGTCGTCGACTTCGGTGCCTTCGTGAACTTCTTCGGTGCCCGCGACGGTCTCGTGCATGTGTCGGAACTGGCGCCGAAGCGCGTCGCCAAGGTCTCCGACGTCGTCAACGAGGGCGACATGGTGAAGGTCAAGTTGCTCGGCTTTGACAACCGCGGCAAGGTGCGCCTGTCCATGAAACAGGTTGATCAAGCCACGGGCGAGGACCTCTCCAAGAAGCAGGCAGCTGAAGATTCGGCTGACGAGGCACCGCAGGGCGAGTAATCATTCCGACCAAGAATGAACGCAGGGGCGCGGGAGGAGACTCCCGCGCCTTTCATTTTCGGCAGGTGGTTCAAGTTGGCAGCGCTTACCGTCTGACGACGCGATGGACGATCAAATGATCACGAAATCGTCTGCCGTCATCGGCAATTCTATCTGCAGCGTTGCAATCCGGACGGCGGCATCCGGCCCGGTTCCGTCATCATCGTAAAACAGCCTGCCGTTGGCACTGTTGTAAATGATGCGATCGGTTGCGTCATGGGCTGCCGTGCCAATATAGAAGCGTCCCGGATTGAGAGGTCCCACTGCACCGACAGTAGTGTAGACGGCACTGTCCAACAGGATGGTGTCGTCGGCCGGCTTGAAATCGCCGATCATGTCGGCCGTGGCTGCCCTCGGCTTCGTGTTGAAGATGAAGGAATCCTCGCCGGCTCCGCCGAAGACGTAGTCGGCACCACCGCCACCATCCAGGCGGTCGTTGCCCAAGCCGCCCAGAAGGATATCGGAATCCGCTCCTCCATAGAGCTTGTCATTTCCCGACTCACCCTTCAGCAGGTCATGACCGCCGCGGCCATAGATTCTGTCATTGCCATCATTGCCGAGCAACTGGTCATTCAGGCTGCCCCCGTAAAGCAGATCCTTTCCAGCCATGATGGAATCCCACAGCCCTTGAACGTCGTTCGATCTCACGAGGCCGGTAAACTCGGCGGCACCGATTGAAAAGCCGCTGAAAGTCACCTCCGTCACGCCAGCATGCACGGACACGACACCGGTCAGCGTACCGCTTGTCATGTTGCCATTGGAGTCGTAGGTCAGGCCGGTTCCGATGTAGTCCATATAGTTGAGTGGATCGTCATAGTAATGAGCAAGCGTCGGCGTCAGCGTGCTGTTGGCATAGTTGAACGCATCACTAATGTTCGCATCCAACATTTCGAACGATGAGCCACTATCGACAAGAACCGTTGTCATGAAACACCTCGAACTGATTTCCACGTTGTGCTTTTGATAAATGATGCACAATCTGGGGACGGGTGCCTTGATCCTCGTCAACCAGTCAGACCGGGTATCCTTGTTGCGACGGCCACCACCGGTGGGTCAGATGTCGCCGGCGGGACGCAATCCGCAATCGCGGGCATAGTCCAGACAGGCGCCCCACGGTCTGATGCTGGTGCTGGTCGTGGGCGAGTGCAGTGAGGTTGCTGCGGCCGCATTGCCCAACTCGACACAGCGCCCTAACGGCCAGTCTTCGTGCAAGCCGTACAGCATGCCGGCGTAGAACGCATCACCCGCGCCGGTTGCGCCCTTGTTGTCTTGCGGGGGCACCAGAACCGAACCACGGCGGACGGTCTCTCCATTGCGGCACACCGCGACTGCGCCATCGGGATGATGAACCGCAGCGACCTCTCGAACGCCCAGGCCGAGCAATTTGTGACAGGCGGCTTCTGCTGCATTCCAATTCAGAGACGTGCCGTTTGCGATTTGCACGCCGGTCAGTGCCCCTGCCTCGTAGTCATTGACCACGAAATAGTCCGTCAACGGAAGGCATGGAGTCGTCAGCTCACGGATCGTTTCGGGGGGGACCGGGCAAAGTTCAAGGCACGTCTTCATGCCTTGATCGAGGGCCGCGCCCAGAAGTTTGCGCCATCCGTCCGTCTCGTCCAGGCGCCGGGCCACGCCGGGGCTTCCAAGGTAGTAGAGCTTGGCATTGGATTGGCTCGGCCACAAATGGTTCAGATCCATCTCGTTGTTGACGCCGAGCCGCGCAAAGAACGTGCGCCTCCCCGTATCCTCGCAGGACATGACATGGGTATGGCTGGTCACACCTCCCGGGATGATGGCCATCTGCGTCGTGTCGTGGCCATGACTTCTCGCATTGGCAAGCATGATCTCGCCATAGCTGTCATCGCCCGCCACGCCCAGCAGGGTCACAGGGAACGGCGCTCCCAGCTTCAGAAGCCCGGCGCCGGCGTTGTGAGGCGGTCCGCCGGCGCCATATTCCGTGTGGTCGATGTAGGCCAGCGTCTCTTCGGATGGCCAGTGGTCAATGATGTGGACGATGTCGAGAACTACGATGCCGGCGAGGACTATGCCGCGCCGTATCATTTTCCATAACCCTCAAGCACGGCCTCGGTGATCTTCATATCGTCGTCCAGAGTACGCCGGGGTTTCAGCTTCTTCGCTTTGAGCGCCGCGTGATAGGCCTTCACTGCCCCGGCTGGCGTCACAGCGCGTTCCAATACGGGCCTGAACAGTGCCACCAGATCAAGCGGGCTTTCGGCCAGGTTGATCTTGCGCCCGAAGAGCGCCACTCTGGCACCACTCTTTTCGCCCTGGTGCAGCAGCTCGAAGCAGTCGCGGGTGGTTCCTGCAGAACCGCCAAGGATGCCGATCACCAGCGAGGGATCGTGGGCAGCCAGTTCTTCCGTCGCCTTCCTGCCGTTGAACACCATCTTGAGGAATGCGGGCCTTTCAGCACGGGTCACGCCAGCCAGCACGCGGATGATCATGTCGTTGACGTAGAAGGGCAACACGGCCGGGTCGAGGTTCTGCGGTGCGTTCGGATTGAAGACTTCGAGGAAGTGGCGGAACTTGTTCTTCACGGCGTCTTCGCGGAAGCGCGCATAAGCCTCGACCGTCGCATAGTCATGGTCGAGGTCGTTATTGAACGTCACCGAATAGAGGCCGAGATCACAGAACTTCCGCGCATGGGCCAGACTGGCGGTGCGCCACGGGCGCGAAGGCTCCTTGGAATAGAGGCCACCGCGCGGCAACCAGATGTCCGTGGTGTCGTTGGCGCGGATGGCCGGGGTGACAGCAGACTTGGTGAAGACACCCTCTGCAGCCAGGGCTTCGATGTTGTAGACGGAAGCCAGCATGATATCCATCTGCTTCTGCTTGACGATCGCCTTGATCGAGTCACGGAACTGGGGGATCGACCGATGCGGGCCTGATTGGTCCGTGTAGTCGACCGCTCCTGTACCGCGAACGCCGAAGGCATAGTCCGGGTCCTTGGCGTCAGCGAGGATGAATTGGGCAGGTGTATACTTGCCTGAGGTGATGATCTTCAGCTTCTTGTCGAGGGATTTCACTGGCTGTCGCTCTCATTGTTGGAGCGTCTCGTATGCCAGTGAAATCCACCACTTGACAAGATGTCTGGCGGGAATGCCGGCCCAGCCCGCCGTTTCCTCCGGAAGCGATTTGTCAGACGACGAGAATGTCGGTTGCTGATAGTGTGGCAAGATTGGTCAGTTGCGCAAACCGCACCGCGCCATTGCCACCGGAACCATCGTCGTCATAGTAGAGATTGCCGGTCGAGGTATCGTAGATGATGCGGTCGTTGGCGTCGAGGACGGCACTGCCGATCGCTGCGGTTGTTACGAAGCTCCCGGCGTTCATCGAGCTGCCCGCCGTTCCAATTTCGGCGAACACTGCATCGTCGAGGCAGAGGGCGTCACGGGCGGGGTTGAAATCCTTGACAGTGTCCACGCCGGTGCCGAGCGCGGAGGTGAAGTAGAACTGGTCGCTTCCCCGGCCTCCGATCAGCACGTCCGCGCCATCGCCGCCATCCATCCTGTCGGCGCCGTTCTCACCCCGCATGACGTCGTCGCCTCCATCGCCGCTCATGCGGTCCCGGTCATTGCCACCAAACATTCTGTCGTTGCCGCTTCTGCCGCTCATCCTGTCATTTCCGTCGCCGGCGATCAGCGTGTCCGAAAAATCTGAACCGACAATTATGTCCTTGCCGGAAAGAACTGCGGCATAAAATCCTACCACATCATTGCCGACGGCGAAATTGTAGAAATCTATGGCGGAAATCGACGTGTCGGAATAGGTCTGCAATCGAACGCCGCTTTCGACAACGAGCGCACCTGTGATGGTGCCGGCCGTGGGAATAACTGTGCCCGGCACAGTGTCCAGGTCGTATTCGAGACCAGTTCCCAGAAACTTCGTGTAGTTGTTGGCATCGTCAAAGAACTTGGCGAAGGTCGAAGACAGCTTTTCGCCCGTGTAATCAAAGAGCTCGACCAGGTCGAGCGCATTCATGTTCTGGCCGACGCCGTTCAATACGATCTTCATGTTCCCATTCCTTCTGAAATGTTCCCCTGGGGGAGTGATTTTTTTCTTATGCTTTTTTATCCTATGATGCCATCACCATCACTCATGTGCAAGGCAGGCGCGGCTGGATTTTCCTGTTACCTGCAAGATTGCATACGTCATGGGGATACGATGTCGATGAGTTGTGCTGGATCAGATGTTCAAGCATCGACTGCTGACGACGGGAATGTGGCCGTGTGTTGCAGCCGTGGCGTGACCGGGCGGCTTTTCATTACCGCCAGAACGTGCTGTGTAAGGCTATGAGTGATCTTGTCATGATTCCGGCCCTTGGCTGTGACGGCAGGCTGTATGATCCGGTTCTGCCGCATTTGCCTGCGGGAGTTCGGCCACGAACGGGTTTTGCCGATGAGCCCCATTTCGAGGCCTGTGTTGCCCAGGTGCTCCTTCAGGCGCCGGAACGATTCGTGCTCATGGGCACGTCCTTTGGGGGCCGGGTCGCGATGGAACTGGCGCTGTCAGAGCCGTCCCGGCTCCTCGGTCTCGTCATCATTGGCGCCGGGCCCGGACCTGTTGCAGATCCGGTTGCCGGACGGCGCCGGTCGGAGCGGTTGCGCGGCGGCGCATTCGAGCAGGTTATCGGTGAGATGGCGGCCATTATCGCCCACGTCGATGGGCCCAACGGACCTTCGACCCAGCACGCCTTTCTCGACATGGCGCGGACGCAAGGGGATTTGCTGATGGCCCGTCAGTCGGACGCCTTGGCGGAGCGCACCGACCTGTGGCCGAGGTTGCACGAGATCGAGTGCCCGTGCCTCATGCTGTGGGGGGCCCACGACCAGTTCTCCCCAGCCTCAGATGGGCTGCGCTTCTCTGCCGCCGTACCCCATGGCCGTTTTGTCGAGATCGCCGCGTGTGGCCATTTCCCGACCCTCGAATATCCCGAGGAAGCGGCGGCCGCACTCAGCCATTGGCTGGCCGACTGCGGCCTTACTTGAGGCTTGCCAGGTATTCGGCGATGGACTTGATGTCGGACTCCGGGAGTTTCGAGACGTTGGTCTGCACTTGCCCCATGCCGCCCGATGAAATCTTGTCATACCCCATGATTTCGCCGAACTGCAGGGCCGAGGCGATGTCGGCGGCATCCTTGTAGCGCCCACGACCGATGAGATCGCGCAAGCTTGGCACCTTGCCTTCTCCTTCGGGGTGAGGACCACCCATGAACGCCCTGGAATTATCGCGCGCCATGAAGATATTGCGCGGCGTGTGGCATTCTGCACAATGACCAGGGCCGTTGACCAGGTAGGCGCCGCGGTTCCAGGTGTCTGTCTGGTTTGGATCAGGTTTCCACTTGGTGGTATCGAGACCGACCCACTTCCACAGACCGATGCCGCGGTGAACGAGGAAAGAGAGCGGAATATCGGCCGGCCGGCGGGGCGATGAAACCGGTTGCAGGGTGCTGAGATAGGCCTTGATGTCAAGGACGTCTTCTGTCCGCATGGCGGCGTAGGACGTATAGGGGAAGGCGGGTATGTAATGCGTGCCAGAAGGTGAGATGCCCCGTTGCACCGCGTTGACGAAGTCGAGATCGGTCCATTTGCCGATGCCCGTCGCGTCATCCGGGGTGATGTTCGGCGGATAGAGCGTACCGATGGGCGTCTTGAGGGGTGATCCCCCGGCGGGGAGGTCGGCGGAAACGTCCTTCAAATCGGGCGACGGCTTGTGGCACGTCCGGCAGCCACCTGCGTTGAATAGAATTTCCCCATTCTGTGCGTCAGGCGTATGACTTGGCAGGTCTGCCAACGTCAATGGATGGGGGGCGCTCAGCGCCCAGAGAGCGGCAAGTCCCAGCGCTGCCAGCAGCGCCAGGACCAGGATGAAGCGTTTCGATCTGCGTGTCAGGGTCAGTTGTCCTTCGGGCGGCGGAATTTCTCATGGCAGTTCTGGCAGGCCTTGCCGAGCGCTGGAAAAGCAGCCTTGAAGGAGGCTTCATCTGTTGAAGCCTTGACCGCCTCGCGCGCCTTGACAAACTCGCCACCGGCGGCTTCGAAACCAGCCATGTCAGACCATATTTCATTCTTGGCAAAGGTCTCGACACTCCCGCCCGCCTTGGTGTCTTCGCCCCACCAATCAGCCCAACCGGCGCAAGCTGCTCCCTCAGCGGCCAAGGCTGCCTGGATCGCATCGCTGTCGTAGGCCTGCTCACCCTTGATCATCGGAACCATTACCCCCATCACCTTGCCGTTGGCCTTCATGCAGGCTTGGCGCGACTCGATCGGACCCATGTCGGCCGCCATTGCTGATGTCCCGAGGCCAAGCACGAGTGCGCCAGCCGCAATCACTTTCCATACTCCGGTCGAAACCATAAACCTGCTCCTGTTCTACAAGCGTTAAGCGGGGGATTGTCCCCCTTGCAAGTTACGCGTGTTTAATGTTCCATCTTTCATCACAATTTCGTGTCATCCGCGCAACAGCCTGCACAACTCTGAGAGTGCCGCGATGTTGCCTGATTTCAAACAAGGCCGGGCCTTGTGGCGGGAGCACACCCGTCTTGCGTGAATGCGAGATGAATGAAGCATTCCGGTAAAATTCAATCTGCCGGAGCTAATCTTTTCTCAAGTTCGACGCAGTAAGATTACCAGTTGGATAGGTGAAGACATGGCAACGACCGAACAGAAGCCCAAGCAACCCGAACAGCCCAAGCGAAAGACGGCCATCAGTCCGGAACTGGCTGAGTTTCTTCACATGCTGAATGCGCTCGAAACCGAGTTTGACACCAGGACACCGAGCGCGCGCTGATCCGATGACGGCGCATGACGGCAAACGGGGCGGGACTTTCCCGCCCTTTGCATTTTGGGGACCCGGCTTTCCGTCACCCGGATATTGTGAGAGTGGAGTCTCTACGGTCTCAGCGCAGCGACCGTATCGCGTGCCCCATCAAGCAGGTCGGCGACCGCCTTCCGATGAGCTTGAGGATCCATGTGGCACTGCACTTGTTTCGCGAGGTGGACGAGACGCGGTGCAGCAAACGTGCTTCCCAGTGTTCTTAGCTTGCCGGCAAAGGTGAGGACGGCGTCATTCAATGAGATTTGGGCGGCATGCTCAATCTGGCGGGCGCAGACCTCAATGTCACGGCAACCCAGTTCACACAATTCATTCCAGATGTCTTCAGCAAGTCCGGTGCGCATGGTCCCCAGTTCATCCGAGTCGATTACTGGGGGGAGGGCCGATTGAGCGGCCAGACTATCGGCATTTCGATGCCAGGATAGAGCCATGTCGATGGCGCCGTGCAATTCATTCTTGTTGGCTGGCTTCGGCAGAGCAATGTCGAACGTCTCGCGCCACTCACCGGTCCGCACGGAGTCGGCCAGAAATGCCGAAAGCGCCATCAGGGGTGTTCCTGTCGCCGTGCCACCCAGACGCCGAATGAACTTTGCAGCCGTGATGCCGTCCATGACCGGCATTTCAATGTCGAGCACGATGACGTCGAAGTGCTGCTCGGCTGCCAGCCTGACCGCCTGTTCGCCATGAATGACGGCCTTGACATCACAGCCCATGCCCTTGAGCATGGCGGCCGTCACGATGCGGACGGGATCTGAGTCTTCTGCCAGCAACAGCCTCGGCCTTGCTCCACCCGGAGCCTTGAGCTGCAATGACTTTCGTCCTGCCATGGCTGCTGTCGAAGACGCCACTCTGACCACCCTTTTGAATTCCCGCTACCCGGAAACAAAGGTTAACCATCGCTGGTTTTCAATTCGTTTCGGCTGTCCGGCGTCTCCGGTTATGGTTAATTTGGTGTGACCGGCCACTATTTCGTCCCGAACATCCGGTCGCCGGCGTCGCCGAGGCCCGGCACGATATAGCCGTGATCATTGAGGTGGCTGTCGACGGCGGCAGTGAAGATCGGCACGTCGGGGTGCATCTGGTGGAAATGCCGCACGCCTTCCGGTGCCGACAGCAGACATACGAGACGTATGTCCTTGGCGCCTTTGTCCTTCAGCCGCTTGATGGCATATGACACGGAATTGCCGGTTGCGAGCATGGGGTCGACGACGATGACCGGACGTTCGGAAATATCGTCGGGCACCTTCAGGTAGTATTCGACCGGCTGCAGGGTTTCGGGATTGCGGTAGAGGCCGATGTGGCCGACGCGGGCCGAGGGCATGAGGTCGAGCATGCCTTCAAGGAGTCCGTTGCCAGCCCGAAGAATCGAGACAATCACCAGCTTCTTTCCCTTGAGGATGGGGGCTTCCATCTCAGCCAGCGGCGTCTCTATGCGCTGCATGGTGACAGGCAGGTCGCGGGCCACTTCGTAGGCGAGCAAAAGGCTGATTTCACGCAGCAGCTGGCGAAACACGGCAGACGGCGTGTTCTTGTCGCGCATGAGGGTCAGTTTGTGGAGGATCAGCGGATGATCCACAATATGCAGATTACCGGGTAGTTCCATCTGTGCCATGTGGGGTCTCCTCTTTTGCTCCATCGTTTTGCGGAAGACGATAGGGGATTTCAAGGCTGGCCCGGCGTCGTCCACCGTTTTGCTGGCCATGCGACGAAAGGGGGGTTGCAACGCAGCCGTCTCCTGCATATATCCGTAACGTATAGTGTTACAGAAAGGTGATGCCATGGCATCAGAGCAACCCATTGCGGCGGGCACCCGCATCGGCCACGTCCACCTCAAGGTTTCCAATATCCAGAAAGCCCTCGATTTCTACGTGGGTGTTCTCGGATTCGAGCTTCAGCAGATGTATGGCAAGCAGGCTGCCTTCATTTCAGCCGGCGGCTATCATCATCACATTGGTCTCAATACCTGGGAAAGCGAAGGCGGCTCTCCGCCGCCGCCGGGGACGACGGGACTGTTTCACGTTGCAATCCTCTATCCCACGCGGGCCGATCTGGCCGACGCGCTGAAACGCCTCGTGGCCAACGGAGTGCCGCTCGATGGTGCATCAGACCACGGCGTATCGGAAGCCCTCTATCTGCATGACCCGGACATGAACGGCATCGAACTCTATTGGGACAAGCCAAGGGACCAGTGGCCCCGCAATGCTGATGGCAGCATTGCGATGTTCACCCACAGGCTTGATCTCGACAACCTCATCAACACAACACACTAAAGGAAATCGGCCATGACCAAAGTTCTCGTTCTCTACTATTCCGCCTGGGGCCATATGGAACAGATGTCCTACGCTGCCGCAGAGGGTGCCAGGGAAGCCGGCGCCGAAGTTGACGTGAAACGCGTACCTGAATTGGACCCCGAGGATGTCGCCAAGGCGGCGCATTACAAGCTGGATCAGAGGGCGCCGATCGCCAAGCCTGAAGAACTGGCGAATTACGACGCCATCATTTTCGCTTGCGGTACGCGTTATGGCACCATGGCCGCCCAGATGCGCAATTTCATCGACCAGACCGGTAGCCTTTGGGCCAAGCAGGCATTGGCTGGCAAGGTTGGGTCCGCGATGACGTCATCTGCGACCCAGCATGGTGGTCAGGAATCGACGATCCTCGGCTTCATCCCGACGATAATGCATCATGGCATGGTGGTCGTCGGGTTGCCTTACACATGGGAAGGTCAGTCGGGGGTCGACGAAATCCGTGGCGGTTCGCCATACGGCGCATCCACCGTTACCAATTCGGATGGCAGCCGCCAGCCCGCGCAGCATGAACTCGATGGCGCCCGCTACCAGGGCAAGCATGTGGCGACGATTGCCGCCAAACTCGCCGCGAAATAAGCGGCAGGTCTCAGCCGGCGGCCTTGAGTGCCGCCGGCAGTTCGTTCGCGAAAATCTCGATGTCTTGTGGTTTGCCGCAGGTCACCCGGATACAGCGGCTGAGGGGAGCTACTCCCGGCATGCGGACGAAGACACCGCGCGCGAGCAGTGTATCGAGAACGCGCTTGGCATGTGTGCCGTCGCGGCCGCAATCAATGGCGACGAAATTGGCAGCCGATGGTAATGGTGACAGACCATTGTCCCGGGCTATTGCGGATATTGCTTCACGAGCCGCCTTGACCTGATCCACGACTGTCCCGAGATGACCCTGGTCGGCAAGCGCGGCAATGCCTGCTGCCTGTCCAATGCGGGTCACACCGAAGTGGTTGCGGATCTTGTCGAAGGCCTTGATCAGGTCGGCCTGGCCGATCGCGTAGCCAAGCCGCATACCGGCCAAGCCATAGGCTTTTGAAAACGTGCGGAAGCGCAACACTTTCGGGTTCGAGACATCGAGCGGCGGCAGCGTTCCTGTGGGCGCAAACTCGCCATAGGCTTCGTCCAGCATCAGCAGTGACTGGTCCGGCAGCTTGGCGATCATGTCCTCCACCACCGCGGCGTCCCACCAGCTTCCCATCGGATTGTCGGGGTTGGCGAAATAGATCAGCCGTGCGTTCTCGCGTCTCGCCAGATCAAGCAGCGAGGCTGGGTCTTCGCGGTCATTCACATAGGGCGTGGTGACCAGCCGGCCGCCAAAGCCATGCACATGGAAATTGAAGGTGGGATAGGCACCGAGCGACGACGCAACCGTCACACCCGCTTCCACAAAGAGCCTGACGGCATAGCCGAAAAGCCCGTCGATCCCTTCACCGACCGCGATGTTTTCCGGAGCCATGCCCAGATGTTTCGCCAGGGCCGCCTTGAGCTCATGGTTCTCGGGATCACAGTATTTCCAGATATCGCGGGCCGCCTCCTGCATGGCGGCAATGACCTTGGGTGACGGGCCGAAGACACTTTCGTTCGCTCCGATACGCGCCCTGAATGGGAAGCCTGTGCGCCGTTCCAGTGTCTCTGGTCCCACGAAGGGGACCGTCGATGGCAGGCTGTCGATCAGCGGGGTGAACGGCAGTGGCATCAGACCTTCACATATTTCCGCCAGTTGTGCTCTTCCTTGAAGCCCAGCACGTCGCGGATCTTGCGATTGGAAAGCGGGGCTTCCCACTCGCCCATCTCGCGGGTCACCGGAATCTGCGGGCAGTGTTTCTTGAGGAACTCTGCTGTCGGTTCCTTGGTCGTGATCGTATCGTTCACCGCATTGAAGACCTGGAAGCCCATGCCATCCTTCTCAAGGCAGAGATGCACAATCTGGCCAAGGTCGCGGGCATCGATGTAAGCCCAGGCATTGCGCTTGCGGCTCATGGGATTCTTCAGGAAGTCTTCGAACATCGGGTATTCATGGGGCTCGATGACGTTGCCGATACGCAGGGCGTAGATGTCCGAGCCATAGCGCATGGCGAAGGCGCGTGCCGTCTTCTCGTTGATGACCTTGGAGAGGCCGTAGGAATCCATCGGGTCGATGTCATAGTCTTCTTCCAGCGGAAAGCTGTGAAAGTCCTTATCGCCCTCGGCGAAGCATACGCCATAGGTGGTCTCGCTGGAGGCGATGATCACCTTGCGGATGCCGAGCTTCATCGCCGCCTCGATGACGTTGTATGTCGACATGACGTTGACTTCGTAGGTCTTGTTGTCCGGCTCGATCAGGACGCGCGGAATGGCGGCGAAGTGGACGACGGCATCGGGAGCCTGCGGCACCTGCCCCTTGTCGTAGCCGTCGAAGCCATAGTGCATGGTCAGCGCATTGAACACCTGGCCGGAATCGCAGACATCGGTAATCAGCGTATTCACGCCAGGGCAGTCGAGGGGCTTGAGGTCGAGGTTGAGGATGTCATAGCCCTTGGCCTTGAGCCAAGGCACGGCGTGCTTACCTGCCTTGCCGGAACCGCCGGTGAATACGATGCGCTTTGCCATTGTTCTTCCTGATGTCGTCAGTGGGGGGAGGTGGTGATCCCGGCAGGACTTGAACCTGCGACCCTCGGTTTAGGAAACCGATGCTCTATCCAGCTGAGCTACGGGACCCCGCTTGGCCTTATAGAGCAGTCGCCGTGGAAAAGAAAAGGCCCGGCTCTTCAGCCAGGCCCTTCGTCGGTCGCCCCATTAAGGGATTATGCGGCCTCTTCGGCCGGCACGTCGTCTTCGGCCTTTTCGGTTCCCGAAGGGCGCTTGGCATTCTTGGTGAGGAACTCTTCAAGTTCCTTGACGGCCTGATCGTCGTCGATCTTCTTCACGGCCGCGATCTCGCGCGCCATGCGCTCGAGTGCCTGCTCGAAAAGCTGACGCTCCGAGTAGGACTGCTCGGGCTGACGCTCCGAACGATAGAGATCGCGCACGACTTCTGCCACGGCCATGATATCGCCGGAGTTGATCTTTGCATCATACTCCTGTGCACGGCGCGACCACATGGTGCGCTTGATACGGGCGCGGCCCTTCAGCACCTTCATCGCAGCCTCGATCTGAGCCTTGTCAGACAGCCGGCGCATGCCCTTCTGTTCGGCACGGCTGGTCGGAACCTTCAGGCGCAGCTTCTCCTTCTCGAAATCCACGATGTAGAGTTCGAGTTTGGCGCCGGCGATTTCCTGTTCCTCGATCTGGATGATCTTGCCCACGCCATGGGCGGGATAGACCACCAGTTCGCCCACCTTGAACACCAGCTTCTTGGGTGCAGGCGCGACGGCAGCTGGTGCCTTTGCGACCGGTGCTGGCTTTGCCACTGGGGCCGATTTCGGCGCTGGGGCAGACTTTGCGACCGGTGCAGCCTTGGCGACAGGTGCTGGCTGGGTCGAATGAGACGCGCGACTCACCGCCGCAGCTTTCTTCGGGGCGTCGGCGGCAGCCGGTGCCTTGGCCTTGACCTTCGCAGCAGGTTTCTCCGCCAGCTTGGCCTTTGCCGGGGTCTTCTTTGCTGTTGATGGCTTTGTCTTCGACTTCGTCATTTTGTTCTTTTGCCTTTCCCCAAACCGGTTCAAGTATGCTTGACGAATCGGGCAAACCTTGTGCATCGCACAGACACGTGTGCGGTTGCATTCCAGTCTTCCAGCGGTTCCGCCGCTTGCTGCCGCCTCACCGGAAGGGTGCCCGCAGGCCCCATTCCCTGGCCATGAGAAACGCGCGAGGGCGAAAAAAATCCGAGCGTCAAGGCCCGGTGTGAATGTCCAATGCGGTCTACATACTCATCACTGGCAACCATATCACAAGTTTAGGCAAATTTAAAGCGCGGTCTGTCCGTGTACGGCAGAATCTTGCACTGCACACGGGCGAATCCAGGGCAAAAGGTTAACAATTGCAAAGATCGCGCATGAGAGCAGTGCGCAGCTTGCAATGCTCCTTCGATCAGTCTCCTTCGCCGGGTTCGGGCGAGAAATACTTCTCGAGTTTGCCTTCCACGCCATCGAACTCCTTGGCGTCAGACGGTGCATCTTTCTTGGCCGTAATGTTTGGCCACTTGGCGGCGTATTCAGTGTTGAGCGCCAGCCAGGACTCCAGGCCAGGTTCGGTATCGGGCTTGATGGCCTCGGCGGGGCATTCCGGTTCGCAGACGCCGCAGTCAATGCATTCGTCCGGATGGATCACCAACATGTTCTCGCCTTCGTAGAAGCAGTCCACCGGGCAGACTTCCACGCAGTCCATGTATTTGCACTTGATGCAGTTGTCGGTGACGATATAGGTCATTGAAGCTCAGCCGTTCTTTTTAGCGAACGGCTGTCTAGCAATTTCCGGCGGCCGATGCATCCTCTTTTTGTGCATTTGCGGCATCTGTTCGCGGCGCATCAGGTTCGCGATAGAGGAGGCGGGCCGCAGAGGCGGGCCCACGCCGCGGCGCCAGGCCCTCCACCTTGAGCACGCGAACGCCGCTGTGGAGCACAATGGTCAGCACGTCGCCTGGTTTGACGTCATGAGCGGGTTTGGTGACCTTGTTCCGGTTCAATCGCACATGACCGGCTTCAATCAACGTAGCGGCAGCGTCGCGCGTCTTGACGATGCGGGCAAACCACAACCACTTGTCGAGCCTTTGGCGGTTCCCGGCCGTCACTTGCCAGACATCTTGGCCTTGAGCGCTCCGAGAACGGCAAACGGTGAGTTCGGATCGGCGGGCTTTTCAGGCCTGGGCTTCCGCTCCTCACGAGGTGGGCGCGCGTCATCGCGCTTGGGTTTGCGGCTCTCACGGCTCGATCGGCCTTCTGCGGCTTCGTTGTCGTTCTTGCCTTTCGTCTGGGCGTTCTGCCGGGCCCGCTTGTGGCGGGCCTGCTCCTTCTGGCGATCCGGACGGTGACGGAAGGGTCCGGTGTCCTTGGGCCACCACACCTCGATCTCCACTTCTTCCATGGCAGGTTCGACGGCCGCAGGCTGCTCGTCTGGCGTTTGCGATGGCGTGGCTTCAGCGGGAGCTTCCGTCTCCGCCACAGCAACGGCCGCTTCAGTGACCACTTCGAAAACCGCCGGAGCTTCGAGAGGCGGTACTGACCCGGTTTCGGGCGATTGCTGTGCGGCTGGTTCACCTTCGCCGGCGTCCGGAGCGGATTCTGCCTCCGTGGCGGCTGGTGCCGTGGATGGTTCTGCAACCTCCGGGGGCGTCGGGGCAGCAGGACCCACCGGCTGCATCACCTTCTTTGGCTGCATGCGGTAATCCAGGCTCTTCAGGATCCCCAGGAAATCATCGCCAGAGCAGCCGACCAGCGACATCATATCGGGAACGACCGTGAAACCGCCACCCTCAACCGAACCGGAGGGCCGCTGTTCCTCAGGAAAGCGGGGGCGCCAGAACACCCGGTCGCGGATCATGTCAGCAAGCCGCTCCAGCATGTCGATGCGGACCACACGGCTGCCGCAGATCCGATAGCCGCAGACGCCATAGAAGCCGCGCGGCGTAGAGCGGTCGAAATTGGCTGATGTCAGGCCCTGGCCGGGCGGCACCGGCAGGTTTGCGAGATCAAGCTTGCCTTCTTTCTGGAGCTGCAGGGCCCAGAGAAGCAGGCGCAGTTCGGTCGGGGCAGGCTTCAGAAGGGCCGGCACGTAGATGTTGAAGGCGCCAAAGCGGGCACCAAGGTTGCGGAGCTTGGCGCGGTCATCCTGGCTCAGTGATTTCACTTCTGCGGCCACCTGGTCGCGGGGCAGGACGCCCAGTGCTTCCACGAGGCGATAGGCGATGCCGCGAACGGTACCTTCCAATCCCTCGCCCTCTTCGAGTTTGACCAGCGGCTCCAGCGTCGCGGCAATGTGGCGGTCGACGAATTTCTGCAGACGGGCCTGTACCTCTTCGCGGTCAGACCCGGAGAGTTGGTCGCCGGCCAAAACGGCCGCGCGCGGTTTGAGCAGGGTGGCACCGGGCTCCAGCCTGCCGACCGCCGCGTGGTTCCAGATGATCTCGCCGTCACGGCTGACCTTCAATTCCGTGTCAGGCGTGGCGGCCACCGCCTTGGCCCTCGCGACAATCTCGGTAGCGACGGCAGACAGCGCTGCCGCTTTCAGCGCGCGCGCCTCCGCACCCTCAGCCGTGCCGTCCGGGATGAAATGGAAACCCTTGATGCGGCCTACATATTCACCCTCGACGTGAATGGCGCCATCTTCCTCAACAGTCGACATCAATTCTTCCTTCTGGGCCAAGCGCTTCATCAGCACGCTGGTGCGGCGGTCGATAAATCTCTGCGTCAGGCGCTCGTGAAGAGCGTCCGACAATTTGTCCTCTATCTCTCTCGCATAAGATTGCCAATAGAGTGGCGCTTTTAGCCAGTCAGCCCGGTTTGCGACAAAGGTCCATGTCCGGATATGGCTAATGCGGTTCGACAGGGTGTCGAGATCGCCCTGGGTGTTCTCGCAATATTTGAGTTGACGGACAAACCAGTCCTCGTCGATGTAGCCTGTGCCGGTCTGCAGGAACTGGAAAATCTTCGATACGATCGACGCGTGTTCCGAGTTCGAGATATTACGGTAGTCGGGGATCTGACAAACCTCCCACAGCCGCTCCACGTCCTCGCGCTTTGATGCCAGATCACGCGTGGCGGGGTCACGGGCCAGCGATTCCAGCGCCAGGAGATCCGCATTGGGCTGGGCGCGGGTCAGGCCTTGTTGTTGCGGCAAGGCGTTGAGGCTGCGGCGCAGCGCCTCCAGAGAACCGAGGTCGAGGTCCCGGTTCCGCCATTGCAGCATCCGCACACTGTCGAAATTGTGGCTTTCGAGGCGTTCCACGACCTCCTGCTCAAAGGGGTCAGCCTCCCCGGTCACGCCGAAGGTGCCGTCGTTCATGTAGCGCCCGGCCCGGCCCGCCACCTGGCCCAGTTCGCCAGGGTTCAGCTGACGATACTGGAAGCCGTCAAATTTGCGGGTCGAGGCGAAGGCGACATGGTCGACGTCCATGTTCAGGCCCATGCCGATGGCGTCCGTAGCCACGATGTAATCGACATCGCCAGATTGGTAGAGCGCCACCTGGGCATTGCGGGTACGTGGACTGAGCGCGCCCAGTACCACGGCAGCCCCACCTCGCTGGCGGCGGATCAGTTCTGCGGTCGCGTAGACCATATCGGCCGAGAAGGCGACAACAGCGGAGCGCCCAGGCAGGCGGGTGAGTTTCTTCTGACCGGCATACATCAGTCTGGAAAAGCGCGGCCGGGATACAAAGCTGGTTCCCGGCAACAGGCGCTCGAGGATGCACCGCATGGTGCCCGCACCGAGCAACATTGTTTCGTCGCGCCCGCGGCGGTGCAGCACACGATCGGTGAAGATATGCCCGCGTTCAAAATCAGCGCAGAGCTGGACTTCGTCGATGGCGAGAAACGGAACATCGATGTCAGACGGCATCGCCTCGACGGTACAAACCCAGTAACGCGGCTGGGCCGGGATGATCTTCTCTTCACCCGTCACCAGTGCCACATTCGGATCCCCGGCGCGCAGGCGCACGCGGTCATAGATTTCGCGGGCGAGCAACCGGAGGGGAAGGCCAATCATGCCGCCGCCGTGGGCCAGCATGCGCTCCACCGCGAGATGGGTTTTGCCGGTGTTGGTGGGCCCCAGCACGGCGGTCACGTTTCTGGCAGGCGGCATGGGAAAAACAAAAGGTCTCGGAACTGATCCACAATTGGGACTACGAGCCGCCAAGGTCAAGGAGATTTGCCCCATCGTGAGGCATCGCATTTACCAATGGATTCAAACCAGAACGAATCCCGCCCGAATCGCTGACTCCCGGCGATTCAGGATTTGTTCCCTCGGAAACGCGTTGATTTCGGTCGCTGACCCCTCGTCAGGATGATGATTGAAATACCTCTGAACGTTACGTCAGCCGTGACGCGGCAGTTAAGGCCGCAGCGGTCATGGCAAACAAACCGTGAGCGGCAGGCCGGTTGGAGCGCCTGCAACTTTAACGAATTGGGGCAGGACCGGAACGGAACGCGCCCGAATCGCTGAACCCTCGATTTTCATCTTTTGTTCACACAACATGTAGTCAGATCAGCGCGACTGACCTACTAGAGCGTTCTCATACAGGCGGCCGCGATTTCGATTTCCAATGATCTTCGGTAAGGAGTTGTGCCAAAATGGGACTACGACCGCAAACTGGTCCGTCACGGTTTTCAGTGTGCTGCCGCTTGACCTTCACGGCTTTGGCCACTATAGAGCCGCCATCCGAGCCGGAGCCCTTGGCGTCCGGACTAATTTTTTATTGTGGAGCGATACCCATGGCCCGCCGTTGTGAGTTGACGGGAAAGAACGCGCTGGTTGGCAACAAGGTCAGCCATGCCAACAACAAGACCAAGACCCGTTTCATGCCGAACCTGTGCAATGTCAGCCTGATGAGCGACGCGATGGGCCAGACCTACCGTCTGCGCATATCGGCCATCGCACTGAAGTCGGTCGAGCATTGCGGTGGCCTCGATGCCTTCCTGCTCAAGGCCGACAATGCCAAGCTGTCGGACAAGGCGCTGAAGCTCAAGCGTTCCATCGCCAAGAAGGTGGACGAGCAGAAGGCTGCTGCCTGATCCAACTTTCTGACGGATTTGCGAAGCCGCTCCTTTCGGGGCGGCTTTTGCTTTAGGCTCTGCACATGAGCAGCAATATGCCGAAACGCCATTCATCCAGCGCCTTGCGCGACGGGAGTCCGCGCGTGCATGGTTCGGCTTCGATGCGAAACGAACGGCTCGGGCGTTTCACCGAGATCAAGGAACGGGTCCAGTTCTGGGACTCGGATCTTGGCGACTATTCCTACGTCGAGCGGCATAGCGAAGTCATCTATGCCCGGATCGGCAAGTTCTGCGCCATCGCTTCGGATGTGCGCATCAATGCGCTCGATCACCCGATGGACCGTATCAGCCAGCACAAGATCACCTACCGGCCCAACGAGTATTTCGTCGGCGCCAAGATCGACAAGGGATTTCGCGAACGGAGGATCGCAGACGCTGTCGAGATCGGCCATGATGTCTGGATCGGGCATGGCGCCATCATCCTGCCTGGCGTGAAGGTCGGCCATGGTGCGGTTGTCGCAGCCGGGGCGGTGGTGACGCGCGACGTGGAGCCCTATGCGATCGTGGCCGGTGTTCCGGCGCAATTCCTCAAGTGGCGGTTTCCACCTGAGATCAGTTCACGGATCATTGCGCTCGGCTGGTGGGACTGGGAGCATGACCGATTGGCGGCAGCTATCGAAGACATGCG